>JABMPR010000303.1 GCA_013202895.1 bacterium
GCCATAAACGCGATGCCTCCAATGATACCATTCATGACAACTGAAAATCTCAAGGTGCCGTCTACTCCACATATATTGATCAACAGAAAACCGCTGAGCAGCGATCCCACAGCGGCACCAATGGTATTAATGGCATACAGGCGGCCGACCCTGGAACCCAGGTGGCCAAGTTTAGCAACATAAAATCGAATCAGAATCGGCAGAGTGGCACCCATTAGGGTTACCGGTAAGATGAACAGGATGACTGCCCCGATTAGGATGAAGAAATTGAACACCAGGAAATGACCGGGTGAGCTATTATAAAGCATACTGAAAACAGGTTGGCTGGCATTTATCAACCCGGGAAGGATGAAGGCATATATACCAATAAATATCTCAAGTATTCCATAAAGTTGCAGCAGTTGGGAGGGCTTTTTTACTTGATCAATGTAGCGACTGGCCAGATAACTCCCCAGCCCCAGACCACCCATAAACACGGTGAGGACGATGCTGATGGCAAAGGGGGCTGCCCCTATCACCTTGACTATCAGCCTGGACCAGATGATTTCATATAGCAGACCGGTCATCCCTGAAAACAGGAACAGGACCAAGATCAAAAAGCCAATATATCGAATCCCGCGATTTGAAAGTGCTGGTGCTTGTGGGTTATCTTGAACCAATGGGGTACCCCTGATGATTTCGCTAGCTAATTGCCATTTATTGTAAAGCAATAAGATAAAATAGGTGTTTTAAAATGTCTCGGTATTCTTTTACAATGGATACTCAGTTTTTCAGATAGCTTCCACCCCTGATTTTTGCTGTAATCTGAACTACCGATGCTGAGCCAGCATTTTTAGAAATTCTGGATGCACCGGAAAACCAAAAGCCAGGGCTTTGTCGCAATGCTCTATTGCTAATTTGTAATTCTCAACATCGGAGTAGACGATTGCCAGGTTGTTGTGGGTTCCAGCATGATCGGGTCTCAAACTGAGGACATTTTTGTAATGTACAATTGCCTCTCTGAGATTTTCCAGGGCCTGGTAGGTTGCTCCAAGCCCAATCAGGGCATTCAGATATTCTGGATTGAATTTGAGGGCCTGTTTAAAATCATTAACAGCTGACTCATAATTCTGATTTTGAACGGCTACAACGCCTCTATTATAATAATAGCGCGGATCTTCCTTATCACCCATTTTTGGAACATTGGTTATCATCGGTTTTGGTGCTCGCTGGCCGGAATACTTTTCGCGGATTGCACGTAACTGGATTTGAGCAGTCCCCCAATTGGGATCTATTTTCAGGGCTTTTTCCAGTATCGCCACAGCTTTGTCAACTTGCCTTCTTTCCAGATATATTTTGCCCAGGCGTGAATATGCTAGAAGATATTCTGGGTCGATCCCCAATGCTTCCTGGCATGCCGAAAAGGCTTTTTCAAGATCTCCCGCTTCCAGATAGATGCCTGCAAGATTATAATGTGCCATGGGAACATCCGGGCCAAGCTGGATTGCCCTGTCATACTCACGTCTGGCATCTTCAAAGCGCATCTTTGATTCATAAAGCGTTCCCACATTATTGTGAGCTTCGAAATTGTCTGGATCCATTGAAATAACTTTTTCATAGTATGCAATAGCTTCATCTTTCTTACCTGACTGCATATAAAACAGCCCTAAATTGAGAAAAGCTTCTATGGGATCTTCTTCATATTCCGAGACAAGTTTACAATATTTAATAGCCTCCTCGTAATTGTTTTGATGGGCATAGGCATTTGTAAGGAGCATAAAGGACTCCGTCTTGTTGGGAACGGTCCTTAAGTTTTCTTTAATAATTTCAATCTGATTTTCTATGGCAGCTTCTCTAACCTTTTTTTCGGTATAAATTTTATAGTTATCAGTGAGGGTATTCCGGCTGTATTCAAGCATCATTTGCGTGTATTGATTGTGCTGTTCTTCTGAAATTTCCGATAAATCTACCATATTCTCAAAAGAGGCATATACAGAAAGCATGAACCTGGCGAAATTCAGTTGACCCTCCACGTCAGCGACTTGCAGCAGCACATCCTGAATGTCTTCACTAAGCGTTCGCCTTGCTGCAAGATTCCTGTCAACACTGTTTTCTTTCAAATGCATACGCTTGGGTGCCATAAACTCCAGGAGTGGCTTATCATCAGTATGTATTGGTCCTTTACCAAAGAGCTTCTGGAGCCTATCGCTTACCATAAGTCTATATAATATCCGGGGATCTTCAAGCACCAGATTAGGGGAATTTTGTAACATGGGTAGATTTTTTATAGCATTTTGAATTGGAAGCTGATCTGAACCCTTGAAGCCAATAAATAAATAGTCATTCCCCTTGATAAATGTTTTCATGAGCAAGCTGTTCGGAAAGACTTTTGAGAAGGTTCTTCCAACCATTGAAAAAGTAGCCCAATCCATCTGATAGGACGGCAGCCACTGGACAAAAATTCCATCCCAATTCAATCGGTCTTTGGCTAACATGAAAAATTCCTCTGTAAACAGGCTGGCCAAACCCGCCATCCAGGGATTTGATGGTTCGGAGTTTATGATATCATATTTTTGATCACTTAATTCGAGATGTGCTCGACCATCCTGGATTATCAAATTGGTCTTCGCGTGCTTTAGCACATTACTATTCAATTCGCTGAAGAATTTGCTGGCTTCCACTACCTGCTCACTGATCTCAACAATATCAAGCCGATCTATATCATAATATAGAGCTTCACCAGCAGTGATCCCGCTGGCCAGACCCAGGATCATTACGTTTTTAGCATTGGGGTGGAATAGGAGCGGAATGTGGGCTGCCATGGTCTGGGTAGGCATATCTGATTCCGATGAAGCATCCGCCTTGCCGCTATTATATAGCGTATATTGTCGCTTCCCGAAGGAATTAATATGTTGCACCACTGTAGTGAAGCCACCAATGCCATCACCATAAAAGACCAGCTCATTGCCATTGGTATTAGGCATTAATTCGCTTGGGTGCTTAAAAATGGCATCCCACCAGCTTGTCCTTCTTAGTAAGCTTTCTTTGGATTCAAATCGATAATACTTTCCGGTTGCCAATTGCTGCCGGTCCCAATGTGGAAATGTGAGTGTGAGAATTAAGCCCAGAATACCGAACGCAATTATACCGACCTTTTTTGTGGCAGACATCTTTTCACGATAAATGAACCAAAACACAAATAGGGCTGTAATAATTTGTATGCCTATCACTAAACTTATGCTGTCTTCTTTTCCAAGTATTGGGATGAGCAGAAAACCAGCAGAGAATGATCCCAGCAAGGCTCCAATCGTATTGATCGCATAAGCAGAGCCGATAGATTTTCCTATCTGGTTTATTGAGGAGGTATAAATTTTCCCAACCAACGGAAAGGTAGCGCCTAATGCAATCGTTGGTCCCACCATCAATAAAAATAAGATCGCGCCCTTCGCTAATGAAAGCTGCACAAAATCATCCTTCAAACTGAAGATTAGCTTAGCAAAGATGAATTGACTATTCCCCATAAATTGGCTGACAAATAACGCCAAGACCCCCGCTGCGATTTGGGTGAATAAAAGTAGTCTGAGGGGATGTTTACTCCTGTCTGCGATTCGTCCAAACACAGTGGCTCCAAGCGCCAGACCAATAATAAATGTCGTCAGAACGATGCTAAATGAATAGGTGGTCGGTCCAATAATTAATGCCAGCAGACGAGTCCAGATCACTTCGTAAGCCATGGCGGCAAAACCTGAAACGGCAAAAATAATCAGTGCTGCAACCTGCTGGGCTTTTGAATACCGCAGCTGGGCGTTATTGTTATCATCAGGGAGGAGCTGTTTCATTGGTGTGGCATCGTCTATGCTTGATTCTGATCTTTTTGAAATCCAGTTTGCTGCCACAAAGGCGATGCCTCCAATGATACCATTCATGACAACTGCAAATCTCAAGGTGCCGTCTACTCCCCATATATTGATCAATAAAAAACCACTAAGCAGAGATCCTAGGGCTGCACCAATGGTATTAATGGCATACAAACCGCCTACCCTGGAACCCAGGTGGCCAAGTTTAGCGACATAAAACCGAATCAAGATTGGCAGAGTAGCACCCATGAGGATCACCGGCACAATGAACAGAAAGACAGCCCCAACCATAATAAAAGAGTTGAATAATAGTAAATGATTTGAGGATTGATTGTATATGCTGCTAAATAACGGCTGGCTCGCTCCGATCATCCCCGGTAGAATGAGGGCATAGATTCCTATACCAATCTCCAGCAAGCCATATAGCTGCAAGAGTTGAGAGGGTTTTTTAATCCGATCAATATATTTACCGGCTAAATAACTGCCCAATCCCAGACCACCCATAAATACAGTGAGTACAATACTGATGGCGAAGGGGGCTGCCCCAATGACCTTAACTATCAGCCTGGACCAGATGATTTCATATAACAGCCCGGTCATACCTGAGAACAGGAACAGGGTTAATATTAAAAAACCAATATATCGAATTCCTCTATCTGTCATTGATGGTAAATTTGCTAGTGGGGCAGCTTGAGACATTTAGGTATTCCTGATGATTAGTTAAATTATTGCTATTTAATAACAAGCTGATAAGATAAAATGGGAATTATGGAATGTCTCGGTATTCTTTTTAGGAGGGTTGCTGTCACAAAAGCTAAGACTGAAACACCATAAACTCATAAACTTGCAGAAGAGAGGCGTAGACTTATCTTGTTTTGTTCCGGGTACGGGGTGATTGGCATCATCAATGCTATACCTGACCCCTAAGCAAATATTCCTTAGTTTTGAGATCTATGAATTGATGATTGGTTGCCATGAAGCAGACTGAAGCACTAAAAAACTTTGAAGCTACCCGCAAAGCGATTGGTTATGTTGAACACCGGAAAGCTACCCCAAAAGACTATAAACGCATTGGTTTCAAATCAGGACTCGAAGTCCACCAGCAACTAGATACCAGCAGTAAACTTTTTTGCAGATGTCCCTCGGGAATTTATCACTCAGATGATGATTACGACGCAGAAGTCATCCGCCATATGCGTCCCACCCTGAGCGAATTGGGGGAATATGACGGAACTGCACTCATGGAGTTTAAAACTCGCAAAGAGATTACCTATCGCTTGAACAATACGAGCGCCTGCACATATGAAGTGGATGACACTCCCCCATTTCCCATTGATCGGGAAGCCTTGGAATTTGCGTTGGAGATTTGCTTGCTGTCACGTCTGAACATCGTCGGTGAAGTCCATATTACCCGGAAGCAATATTTGGATGGCAGCATTCCCACAGGGTTTCAACGCAGCGCCATTCTGGGGGTTGAAGGTGAGATTCTGTTGAGGAATAAAAAGGTGAGACTGATGCAGCTAAGTATCGAGGAAGATTCTTGTCGCGAAATTTCTGATATTGGCCATAGCAGGATATACAAAACAGATCGTCTTGGAATGCCCCTCATAGAAACGGTTACCCATCCTGATATGGAAACACCTGATGAGTTGGCAGAAGCGGCCGAATATATACGTTTTCTCAATCGTAGTACGGGTAAAGTCCGCACCGGAATGGGAGCTGCACGGGAAGATGTTAATGTGAGCTGCGCCGGTGGAAGTAGAGTTGAAATCAAAGGCGTCGCTCATAATAAATGGATACCAGCCCTATCACATAACGAAGTCTTCAGACAGTGGGCACTCCTGAATATCCGCAAATTGATGCTTGACCGGGGATTAAAAAAAGAGACCTGGAAAATTACTCTTAAACGAATCGATTTTTCCTTGCCGGAACTCCTGGCGCCTCCCCTGAGAAAAAAGCTGGATAAAGGCCTAGAGGTGGTTGCCATCAACCTGCCCCAATTAAAAGGCATTCTATCACATTTCACCCAACCCGGGCACCCCTTTGCAGACGAAATAATTCACCGCTTGAAGGTGATTGCCTGTATTGAAAGACCCAATATGACACACTCCGAGGATTTGGAGCCATCCATTTCGGAAAAAGGACTTCGCAAAATTGCGTCCTGGCTGGAAGCTGGCGAGGACGATGCTCAAATTATTTTCTGGGGTCCTTCTGCGGATATTCCAACAGCAATCGAGACGATTGAAGAACGGATGCTCATGGCCTTTGAAGGTGTCCCCAACGAAACCCGTAAATCCTTTGCCGATGGAACTACGATCTTTGAACGAGTGCTTCCCGGCCGTGACAGAATGTATCCCGATACAGATTCTCCACCTATTCCCCTGGCGGTTGAATACATCGACAGTTTGGGTCAGAATCTGCCCGTAGATATTTCTGATCGTTTTCAACAGTTAAAGGACTGGGGCGTACCTGATGATACCTGGAAATATTTGCTGAGCAAAAACATGATCCCACTTCTCGAAAGAATTTGTGATAATTTCACATATACACCAAAATTTATCGGTGCATTTTTGGGTCATACATTCAAAAACATAGCAGGCAAGAGGCAACGCCACAAAAATTTCCACTACGAAAAGATTTACCAGCTTTTCCGCTATATTAGTGAGAAAAAAATGGTCCCTGGAATAGCCAAGTTTATGATGCCGGTAATTTATGAGTTTCCTGATATGCAGTTTAGTTCCGTTCTGACCAGTATCCATTTCGAACACCGATCCCTAATTGATATTATGGCTCCTGTTGAATTTCTGTATGAGAAGTATCTCGAAAACACTCCAGAACGGGAGTTGGAACCAGCCGTCAACTGGCTCATGGGGCAGGTGCATCAGCAAGCACTGGGAAATTTAAAGCTATCGGACCTGCGGAAAAAAATAGAACGATTAATCAAAAAAGAGCATACATCTCATGAGTGACATCATATTTCAAGGTTATAAAGGGGCTGCATTGGAGGTACTCAAGAAATTCAATGTCAGGGTCTGGGGTCAAACAGAGATAAAGACGACTCGAGGGACTTTTACTGGAACCGTATTACCCCGAGCTGAAAATGACGATGACCAGCATATTGTACTAAAAATTGAAACGGGTTATAACATTGGCATTGATATCGTTACCATTGATAAGATGATTGAAACTGGTTATCAAAAAGCCAACTATAAGATACCTGAGAAGAAATTCCCCTACTCTGACGATAAGCCCAATGTAAAACTTTTTGGTACGGGTGGTACAATAGCATCCCGTTTGGACTACCGCACAGGTGCCGTTATCCCTGCCTTTTCTCCTGGGGAATTGTATGGCGCTGTTCCGGAATTAGCTGATATCTGCAATATTGATACGGAGAAACTTTTTGCTGTTTTTAGTGAGAACATGGGTCCTGATCAATACAAAATTTTAGCTGAAAGTATTGGAAAAGAGATTGCAAACGGTGCTGATGGAATCATGATCGGTCATGGAACCGATACTCTGCATCACACTGCTGCAGCGCTATCATTTATGGTACAGGATTCACCGATACCCATCATTCTGGTAGGTTCACAACGCTCTTCAGATCGACCATCATCAGATGCTGCACTTAATTTAATTCATGCTTCCTATGCAGCAGGTCATGGTGATATCGCTGAAACTCTGGTGTGTATGTTTGGACCAACCTCAGATGAATATGGCTTTCTCCACAGGGGAACTCGAGTACGAAAGATGCACAGTTCCTACCGCTCAACCTTTCGAACCATTGGTGATACTCCCGTCGCCACAGTCAATCGAGACGGAATAAAATTCATTAAGCGTGAGTACAAGCATCGACGAAAAGATAAGCTAGTAAGAATCCTGCCCTTCTTCAGGGAAAAGGTCACCATGCTCTACTATTACCCACATATGCAGCCCGAGATCATTGATGCGCTAATCGACGCTGGATATAAAGGCATCGTCATAATCGGCACGGGTTTGGGTCATGTGAATCGAGAGCTTTACCCGGCCCTGGAAAGAGCCCGGGATGAAGGAGTCTCAGTCTTTATGACACTGCAAACCATCTGGGGATATGCCCATATGTTTGTTTATGACACTGGACGTGATATGTTGGCACTTGGTGTGATTCCCCTGGGAAATATGCTGCCAGAGGTAGCCTGGGTAAAGTTAGGCTGGGTTCTGGGCCAGACAGAAGATCCGGTGGAAATTAAACAACTCATGCTGACACCGATTAATGACGATATCACGGTTCGTGAACCCTATAATGGTTATCTTGTCTACCAGGGTGGAGTACCAGAAGTGGAAGGGTTTGTCAGAAATTTCCGTAAATAGTCCCCTCTTTTACTGGGTACAAACAGCTTATCATTTTTAAATAAGATCTGAAATTCAAATAAAAGATTGTTTCATTTGATATAAAGCAGAAATTGAATTATGATTCCCAATCGCTCTGAATATCTCAAACAACAGGCTCTCCAGGGTCAAAAGATCATGGGTGTGCTGCCTGCACTTTATCCAAAGGAGTTGCTCTGGGCGTTTGATATCCTGCCGGCTGAAATTTGGGATCCTCCCGGTGATATAGTGAAAGCGAACAGGCATCTGCAGACTACTATTTGTCCGATTGTAAAGCAAAGTCTGGAATTTATTCTAACTGAACCTGGGATTGTAAATGCCGGGTACCTTTTTCCGCATACATGTGACTCTCTTCAAAATCTGGGCTCACAGGTGAAAGATATGATCGGGGTCCCGGTCCCTGTCTATACATTCTATAATCCCAAGGGCAATTTCAATAAGGCAACCAGAGCTTATTATGGAGATATTCTCAATGAATTTTTGCAGGTTTTGGCTGATGTTCATGGACCTCCGGATATAGAAAAATTGAGAGCGGCCTGTGAGCTGGGTTTAAAAATCGATGGGCGCCGAATCGAGCTTCAACAGGCCCGTATGACAGATCGTCTATCTCTCAATAGTCAACAATATTTTCAACTGATTAGAGCCGCAGAGTTCATGCAGCCTGTTGATTATCTCTACCTCTTAAATCAGGTCGAAATTCAGGACGAGCCTCTGAAGTCTCATGCTATTCGATTTCTGATCTCAGGTATCCTGCCACCGAATGACATGACCCTATCATTCCTTGATGATCTTGGAATAGGTATTGTCGCAGAAGATTTGCTGGCTGGGAGCCGCCGAATCCCCATAGCCACCTTGGATCCACCAGCTGATCCCATTGAGTATCTTACGGATCGGTTTTTTCTTTTGCCACCCTGCTCCACAAAGGCCGGAAGCCTGGATCATCGCCAGCAATACCTTAAAAAGTTGGCTTCTGACAGTAAGGCTCAAGCTGTACTCTTCAATATTGTTAAATTCTGTGAACCTGAATTATTTGACCATCGATCGTTGGTCAAATCCCTTAAAAACGAGGGGCTACCTGTACTCAGCCTGGAAACCGAACTGCTTCCAGGACTCTCCGGTCAAACGCAGACCCGCATCGAGGCCATTGTTGAGATGATGGGTGATGAGGTGTTGGCTTGAGTCTTCCCGCAAAACTGAGATATCGATTCATGAGGGATGTTGGTGCACCGGCGTTGATGTCTTTTCGGGATTTGACCCGACGAAAATCACGACCCGTTCCCGAAGCCTTTGGACCACCGTTGAGAAGCAATAAGCGGCTAAAAGAAATCCTAGGCAGGCATTATTTCCTTTCCCGATATGTCCCGGGGGCTAAAAAAGTTGCCTGGGTCACCAGCGGTGCACCCGTGGAATTGCTGAGAGCATTTGATTTCTATACAATTTACCCTGAAAATCACTCAGCGCTGGTAGGTGCAAAAAAGAATGGCGCCGAGTACTGCAGTATTGCCGAAAGTGACGGCTTCAGTCAGGATCTGTGTTCTTATGCCCGCATCGATTTGGGGCATATGCTTTCGGGAAAATCACCAGCAGGGAAATTACCCCGGCCAGATTTGCTCTTCTGTTCCAACAATATTTGTCAAACTGTAATCTACTGGTACAAAACCATTGCTCATGAATTAAATATTCCCCTTATCCATTTTGATGCCCCCTTTGTTTCCACTAAACAATCAGAAGCTGATGTGCGCTATATGGCTCAACAATTACTGGACATGATTCCCATACTGGAACAAGTCTCTGGGAATGTCTTCTATCTAAATGATTTTGAGACAATTCTCAGTCGTTCACAGGAAACTTCGCAGACATGGGGTACCATTCTCCAGACCATGCGAGCAAAACCTGCCCCGATGACCATCTTTGATGCTTTTGGGCATCTTGCTCCTATCGTATCATTGAGAGGATTACCTGTAGCACATGACTATTATAACATCCTCCTTGAGGAGCTTGAGGAGCGTGTAGCACTGGGAATAGGGGCGATTACAGAGGAACGTTATCGATTGATCTGGGACAACATTGCAGTCTGGTACAAAGTCAGGTTTCTGGCAACTTTTTTCGCGGAGCGTAAGATGAATTTTGTCACGGCTACCTATACCAATGCCTGGGCAGAGACCACGTGTCATCTGGATGTCAAAGATCCCTGGTCATCAATGGCAAAAACCTATGGACAAATTATTCTTAATAATAATCTTAAACACCGGATGGGTTTGATGCGTGATATGATTAAAAATTTTGAAGTTGATGGTATGGTCATGCATTCTACCCGCAGCTGTAAGCCATATTCAGTAGGACAGTTTGATTTGCGAAGAGCTCTGGGTGCTGAGTTAAATCTCCCGGCAGTAATCATTGATGCAGATATTGCCGATGAGCGGGTGTGGTCAGAGCAACAAATACAAACCAGACTGGAAGCCTTTTGCGAAACGCTGGAGGATGCTGCTCATGTCTAATGCTTTATTCGCTGGTGTGGATGTTGGATCACTAAGTACTGATGTAGTACTCATCGATTCAGCGGGGGCAACCAGGGCGGAAGTTGTTTTTCCAACTGGCATAAATGGTGCAGAGGCGGCTCAAAAAGCCTATGACCTGGCTTTGGAACAGGGCGGGATATCACGGGATCAAATTAAGGCTGTGATTGCCACTGGCTATGGTCGAGCAGCTGTTGCTTTTGCTTCGGGGAAGACCACTGAAATCAGTTGTCATGGCGTCGGTGCGCATCATCTCTTCCCTGACACGGGAACGGTGATCGATATTGGTGGACAGGATAGTAAGGTAATACAAGTAGATGGTCGTGGGCGCATGCTTGATTTTAGTATGAATGATAAATGCGCTGCCGGAACAGGTCGTTTTCTGGAAGTGATGGCAGCCCAGCTGGAGATGAATCTGAATGAGTTGAGTGATCCCAGGCATGTTTCCGGTGAGTCAGTCCAAATTAGCAGCACCTGTACGGTATTCGCTGAGAGCGAAGTCATTTCATTGCTGGCTAAGCATACCCCCAGAGAGCAAATTATAAATGGATTGCAGCGTTCCATTGTAAACCGTATCTGGAGTATGGTTATTAGTATTGGGATACAAGGTGAGATTACCATTACTGGTGGTGTCGCCAAAAACAAGGGTCTGGTCACTGTACTGGAAGAAAAACTGGGAATGCACCTGAATGTCCCCGATAACCCTCAGACGGTGGGAGCGCTGGGCGCGGCACATATCGCCCAACGAGGTTTTAAAGACGAGTAGATTTTGGAGAAATGATTGTGCCCTTCTATCTTCAAAGCAAGCACCGAAAGAGATATTTGATTTTAACCTTTCAGGAACTTTGAGCGTCTAAGAACATACCAAAACTTGAGGTGCCCTATGAAAATTCATCGCATAATACTTATATTATTAATTGGAATTATGGCTGTTCAGGCTCATCCGCAACGTCGCCATCATTCACATCCAGGCTGGCAGCCATACCATCAAAATAATTGGTACGGTCCTCGCCATTCGCACTATTATTCACCCTATTGGTCCTATCGTTATTACACACCGGTTATGGTCACAACGAGAACCATCACGACTTATCCCTCAAACCTGGTAATAATAACAGTTGAACATGTTGCAGAAGATATTGTGATTTTAAATAATCTGATGACAAGGGGGATGATCACAGAAAAGGAATATGAACGAGCAAAGAAAACACTACTAAATCGCATTGGGATGTCCATCAATCCAGAAGCGGCGGAACCCACCACAAAAGAAATTACCAGTCAAATCAAAACACTTTACCAGATGCGCGAAGGTCAGCTCCTGACAAACAGCGAATACCAAAAACAGAAGCAGAAACTGCTGGCAACTATATAAATTTTTGAATGAATCAAGATAACTTGCGCTCTACTCACCATATGCAAACCAGGCAAGTTCTAATTCATCAACCGTTAAATTAGAATAACTTTTTATCTCTTACCATCGCGACCTTCAGTGTAGGCTGTTAAGAACTGCTGTTCCTGGATGGCTGGCTCAACTGCTTCAGGACTCAATATTTGATTATGATACAAGCGCATCCAGAGGACTCGGGCTTTATTGATTGCCAGAAAACCAGCAGGCAAGACGACTAAAATCAAAAGCGTGCCAAACAACAAGCCATAGGCTACAGATACAGCCATGGGGATCAGGAATTGGGCCTGGCGACTCGTTTCAAAAACCAGAGGTGCCAACCCAAATGCTGTGGTGAAAGTAGTTAGAAGAATGGGTCGCAGCCTGGATACCCCGGCATCATAAACAGCCTCAAAAACCAACATTCCCGCACGCAGGTTGCGATTGATTTTGTCCACCAAAACGATGGAGTCATTCACAATTATACCGGTCAAAGCTAAGATGCCATATACAGAGAGAGTATTGACTTGGATGCCCTGAATCCCATGCCCCCAAAATGCACCAATGACACCAAACGGAATCAGACCAAAAATTAAGGCGGCTTGCATGTATGACCTAAATACAAGGATGAGCAAGATAAACATTCCAATAAATGCCAGGGGGAATGTTCTTCGAAAACTCGCGCTCGTCTTCGCCTGATCTCTGGATTGCCCCTCATATGAGACCTGAACACCCTGTACCTGGGAGAGCACGCGCGGAATTACTTCTTCACGAATTTCTGCCAGAATGGGCGGCAGATCCAGACCGGCATCAGCCAGATCAGCCTCTACGGTCAACACCCGCTTTTTATTAAGATGGCTGATGGATGTGATGCCTCGTTTCATTGTGTATGTGGCTAACTCACCAAAGGGGTATTCAGACCCCTCCTGTGTTCGAATCTGCATCCCGTCCAGAAAACCAAGGGAGGATCTATCCTCAGCAGAATAACGAACCCAGACTCTAACTTCGTCTCTGCCCCTTTGGATTCGTTGAACTTCTTGCCCAAAAAATCCCTGTCGCACCTGGCTGGCAATTCCTCTCAGGGTTAAGCCCATTGCATAAGCTTTTGGTTTTAATTTGATGTCAATCTCTCGGCGTCCCTCCTTGCTGCCCAGAGATACATCTCGCAGGGTCGAAAATTGTTCTAACTCAGCAGTGAGTAGACTACTTGCCTTGCTCCGTTCAGACATATTGCTCCCCAACAGGCTGACAGATACGGGTTTGCCGAACATACTGGCTCGGCCGAAAGAAAGTTTTTGTGCTTCAGGTATTGGGCCAACTGCCTCTCGGATTTGATTGGCAATTTTGAAACTCTCCATACCCCGCATTTCACCATCAAGTAATTGGAGGGTCAGTTTTCCTGCATGGCTCCCAGCATCTCCAAAATCATTACTGCCTATATCTCTCTTTATCCCGAGTATTACCTGACGACCATCTTCCCGCTGACGGCTCATTTCAACATTAACGGTCAGGACAATTTCTTCTATCTCCTGCAATATTTTATTAACATCGGCTTCCTGACGTCCTGCTACCAGGCTTAGGTTTATGGGAATGGTGTCACCATCGATAAACGGGAAAAATGTGAATCCAATAAATCCGCCCCGGAATAAGCCTACCGTGATAAGAACAAAAACAATTGGCATGGTGACCGTAATCCATTTATGCCTGAGGGCAAACATGAGCGATGGAGCGTACATCCGGTGAGTCATAAAATTAATGATACCTTCAATCCGCTGACGCAATGCTGAATCTTTACTATGTGAGTGCAGGCCCTTTGAGTGCGCCAAATGAGCGGGTAGAATAAAAAATGATTCAATCAGAGAAAAAATGAGGGCAGCGACAACCACTGCAGCCACATTCCAGATAAAGCGCCCCAGAAATCCATCCAGGAAGAAGAATGGCAGAAATACCAGAATGGTAGTCATGACAGATGTGGTCACCGGACCCAACATAATGATGGTCCCGTCAATGGCTGCCTGGATGCCTTTTTTCCCCTTTTCATACTCACTGAAGATGCTTTCGGACACAACAATGGCATCATCAACCAGAATACCAATAACGATAATCATCCCGAACAGGGAGATCACATTCAGGGTGATGCCGGCAAAAGACAGAACCAGAAACGTTCCGGCAAATGAGAAGGGAATTCCTATTGCTACCCAAAATGAAATACGCAGGTTGAGAAAGAAGCTCAAACTGAGAATTACGAGAGTTAAACCGATCAAGCCATTTTTGATTAACAGCTCAATTCTCTGACGCAAACTGATGGTGTTATCTGCCAATACGGTGGCCTGCACCACCTGATTCTCATAATTAAAGTCTTCCACCATCGATTTGGCGATTTCGGCGACTAAAAGCACATTCTCTTCTTTGGTTTTATCAATATTGAGGACTACTGCAGTACCGCCATTATAATAAGTTTTATCAGGTGAATCAGCCCAACGCTCGCGAATTGTCGCAACATTTTTGAGATAGATGAGATTTCCCTCATTATCACCTCGAATGATGAGATTGGATAATTCAGCCGCTTCGTACTTGCGGCCATAAGCTCGAATCAAAATTTCTTCATCACGCGTCTCAAGTTTTCCCCCAGATAGATTCACGTTTTCTAATTGCACACGACGGGTGATCTCATCGAATGTGAGATGATAACGACGTAAATCGGCCTCTGAAACTTCGATTGAGATCTCGATTCCCGGGTATCCCTGAATACCTACCTGTGAAATGTCTGGCGATGCAATCAATTTATCCCGAAGATCTTCTGCAAAAACTTTCATTGTCTGGAGATCTGTTTCTCCATAAAGAACAATTGATAGCGCCCTGCTCCGAAACTTACGTTCATAAATTACTGGTTTTTCTGCTCCCAAAGGAAAAGAGCTGATCCGATCCACTGCATTTTTAACATCCGTTAAAACCTTATCCATATCAGATCCACGAATGGTTTCCACATTCACTGTTCCGATATTCTCACTGGAAGTTGAAGTCACGCGTTCAATACCTTCAAGTCCGTCAAGATTCTCTTCGATCTTGAGGATTACCCCCTCTTCCACTTCTTCTGGAGAGGCACCGGGATAGATGACCTGGATAACTAAATTGTTGGGAGCGATTTCAGGGAAGGTTGAGTAACGCAAATTTTTAAGAGCGAACCCTCCAAACAGAAGAATTCCAAATAAAAGCACATTTGTCCAAACAGGAAACTGAGCAAAGAACTCAATTATTCGTTTCATATTTCAGTTCAATCTTTTGCCACGGGATTCTCACGAGCTTTTGCGGCCATCCCATCAGAAATCCCCTGAAGCAGCTCTGTGACAAGGGTATCTCCGGGACTTAATCCGCTTTTTACGATAAAATAATCGCCCTCATCAAACGCTATTCCCACCTCCCGTTTTGAAAATTGACCATCCTCAACTAAAAATACATGAGATTCCTCATAAACAGCTCGTCTGGGTACTTTAATAGCGTTAGGAATCGTACTGGCAGCAATATCCACTGCTAAAAATGAGCCAATGAAGGGATGGATTTTGTCAGTGTCATCTAGCTTGATATACACTAATACAGATTGGGTGCGATCCTCTATTGTTTTACCTATTCGATCGATATGACCCAACCATTCGCTCCCGTTTCCTACAGGCCGAAGCTTTACAGGAACATTTATATCTATCCAATGAATGTCCTGAGCTGGAACCTGAATCTCAACCTCAAGCGCCTCTAGATTAATAAGTTCAGCCAATCGAGAGCCCGGTGAGGCAGTGCTCCCTGCTCTCAATTGTGTGGAAACAATGGATCCATTAAAGGGCGCATAAAAAAGGTGTTTTGATGCTCTGATCTCCAGATTCTGCACATTGAAATAAAGTTTATAGATATTGTAGCGGGCCAACAATGCTTTTATCCGCTGGTTTTTTGAGTTCGGTAGTTTAGCGATTGATTTTTCAAAATTTATTGAATCAAAATAGTCCTGCCATACCTGATAATACTGGGGTGAACTAACTTTTATTTCAGGCATAAAGCTGGCCAAGGCCGTCAGCATATCGCTCTTGGTGCTGTTTATTTCCAGGTTGATTTGTCGGTTATCAACCTTGAGCAGGAGATCACCTTTCTTGAATGACTGTGCTGGCAGGAAGGGGATGTCACCTGGCTGAAGGGTTCCAGAAACCTCACTGGTTAATGAGATTGGCTGGCTGGATGCCAAGGTCCCAAAGGTGGTTAATTTTGCAGGTACATCTCCCAGAGACACTATCTCAGTGGCTACCACACGTGGTTTAATTTGGGTATTACGTTTAGGCTTTTCATCCTCAAAGGATGAAAGCAGACGCATACTAACGATTCCAAAAAGAATTAATATAAGGGGTGCAAGCACCAGAATTTTACGTTTCATTGAATTCCCCAGCACTGCAATTGAGTGCATGATTTAATTCATTTTCAAGCTGCTTTTCTCAGACAATTCAAGTCGCTGTGCAGCTAACGGTATCACATCCACTAATACCATTTTTGTCATGTTTTGTCAAGTAGGTAATTTACTTGAACTTCTTTCGCTTGCGTTAATAGAATTATAAAAAAGTCAAAAAAAGGGGCTCCTATAAATAGCAGCCCCTGAATACATGCTTTTCAGTCTTTTTAGTGGAAGCTGAACTTTTTCAAGTTGGTTCTCTGATAATCCCGCGTTTTATTTTCACCTGATGGCGCGGGTGCTTTTGTTAAACCCGTAGCAATTACAACAGATACAGAGTAATCGCCAAATTCCCATTCTGAAAAACCTTCCACCACAAAATAGTAATCCCCACTTGCGGGACAGGTCCATTCTAACCGTGGATTTTTGTTAATGGGGTAATTAATGTCATCAGCAAAATCGAGTTCGTTATTGTTCGCATCATAAAGGGTAAGTGTCAAATCAAGATCTGAAGTCTCGGCTGTTGTGGTTGCCAGTGTATAAATCGAGCCACTCTCCGCAGTAAACATATAATAATCCTGATCTTCGCATTCACCGAGATAGTGATTCTGAACAGTTCCACCTGCAGCAATAGCAGTTGCCAATGCAAAACTGTTATCCGATTCATAGGTATCATTTGTCAATAAATTGGGATCGCTCCAGACTGCTGGAGGAATAGCATCGTCATATACAGCTAAAACAGCAATATCACCCTCAGTTGTAATTATTAGTTTTCCATCTTCAATCCTATAGCTGTCATTTGTCCCATCTGTATAAACTATTGAGGTCTCTGTTACCTCATCAATTTCAAAACTATCAACGTAATCGGTATCATAGTTGGCGTCGCAATGATCATAATCGTTGGCGTAGAAATAGACATCATCTCGAGTAATTTCAATAAACACGGCATCCTCAAGAGCAACATCTGTTAAATCTTCAGTCATTCCTAACTCCGTCACCGATTCCAGGATATAGGTGTTAATAATATCCGCTGCGTAATTTGGGTCATCCTCTTCGCAACTGAGCATAAAAAAAGCAAGGGGCAGAAGCACAACAAGTCTCGTCCATGGTTTCACGATTTCTCTCCTTCAGTTTTAGTCTTTTACATACAATTCTCGCAAAAGCTATCAGGGAAGCATACAGTTGCAAGATCAAATATGGGTTTCAAGTCAATCTGGATTTTATTATATAGCAATTATACTAATGAAGTAACCTTAACTCGACTATGACAATTTCACTTGAACTGAATTGTCTGAATCACGACAATAAAAGTTGATTCTCTATACTACTATTAGGAATTGTCTAAAGACTATAACTTGAGGAAGTGATGAAAGACAAAAAGATTAGCTGGTGGCCGGTTTTGGAGGATAAAGATTTTCTGGTTGAAGGTCGAGTGATGACGGTAACTGCAGATACCAAACAAATTTGTCTTACACACCATGAGGGTAAATTATGCGCACTCGATAACCATTGCCCTCACCAGGGAGGTCCCCTGGGCGAGGGGAGCATCGAAAAAGGACTCCTCCGATGTCCCTGGCATGGATGGGATTACCATCCCTGCAGCGGTAAGGCTCCTGGTTTTGATGACGGTGTAGCGACCTATCCCGTGAAAGTTGAGGGAAAGCAGGTATATGTTGGCTTGCAAGAGGCAATACCTCATGAGACCACAATTGCGGATGTCATGATCCAAACCATGGTGCAAGCTGGGGTAAATACAGTATTTGGTATGGTGGGTCATTCAAATTTGGGACTGGCTGATGCCATGCGTAGACAGGAAACCTCGGGCAATCTAAAATACATTGGCATTCGCCATGAGGGCGCAGCGGCGTTTGCAGCTTCAGCCTATGGTAAATTGACAGGTCGGCCAGCTGTCTGTTTTGCCATTGCTGGACCTGGTTCCACAAACATGTTTACAGGTTTATGGGATGCGAAGGTCGATCGTGCACCACTTTTAGCCCTCACCGGGCAAATTGAAACCCAGGTTATTGGAACGGGGACTTTTCAGGAGGTAGATTTACTCCAAGCATTTCAAAGTGTAGCAAATTTTAATCACCGTGTTCATGTGGACTCCAAGCATCCAGAATTAATGATCCAGGCTATCAGACACGCCATCCTCAACCGTGAACCCTCCCATTTGACTTTTCCTGATGAAGTCCAGGTGACTCAGGTATCTGATCCTGACCTGGCAGATCCTCTTCAACGAATAACTAAACAAACTATCTCACCGCCTCCAGAACAATTAGAACTGGCCGTTTCGCTAATTCGAGCAGCAAAACGCCCTGTGATTGTGCTTGGGCACGGAGCCCTGTTCCATATGGAAAGTGTTATCGCATTAGCAGAGAGCCTCCTGTGCCCGGTGATTACAACATTCAAGGGCAAGGGTCTCATTTCAGATAAACATGAGCTTGCTGGTGGGGTATTGGGTCGGAGCGGAACACCCATTGCTTCTCATTTCATGAACGAAAGCGATTTGCTACTGGTCATCGGAGCCTCCTTTTCAAAGCACACTGGTATCACCCCCAAAAAGCCCACAATCCAGATCGATTTTGATCCCTTGGCTTTGAGCAAGTTTCATGAGATTGACTGCCCGGTGTGGGGCGAAATATCCATAACTGTGGCACTTATCCGGGAACAGTTGGGTTCCGGGATCAAAGCTCTTGACCATCGGCAAGAGCTGGCAGAGCGATGGAAGATCTGGCGTCAAGAAAAATCCCGTCGTAGACAGGAAGATCTGGGGCAGGGAATCAGCTCTAGCCTGATTTTCCAGTGCTTATCTGAAACTGCCCCCGAAAATGCCGTGATTTGTGTTGATGTAGGCAACAATGCCTATTCCCTGGGTCGCTATTTTGAATCCCAGTCGCAATCCTTTCTCATGTCAGGCTATTTGGGATCTATCGGTTTTGCACTTCCTGCAGGTTTAGGAGCCTGGGCGGCAGTTGGTGATAAACGACCAGTTGTTGTTGTGACTGGAGATGGTGGATTGTGCCAATACCTTGCGGAACTTACAACTATGGTTAAGTATAGGATGCCCATAAAGGTTGTGGTTTTGAACAACAATGAACTTGGTAAAATTTCAAAAGAACAACGCTCGGGTGAGTTTCCAGTTTGGGGCACTGACCTGGTAAATCCAGATTTTGCAGTATTAGCCAATTCTATTGGCGCAATGGGCTTCACGGTCTCTGAGAAGTCTGACTTGGCAAGCCTGTTAAAGCAGCTATTTCTGCAACCCGGTCCAGCCCTGCTTGAGATAAAAAGTGATGTCTCACTGATTTAAATGACTGGATGAATATCGGTCAGTCCCGTAATCGGTTAATTGACAACAGTCTCTCACACTGTTAGGACTTTAATACATCGCGGGAATTGTTCGCCTTATAAACATGCCTATAATCCAGATCTCTAATCTACATGTGGAGCATTGATGCACACAAGCCCTTTGGTACTTCCTAAATCTTGGTAGTGTCTTTCTTTAACGCGGCAACCACACTATGCAACTTTTTGTCATATTTAAGACAGTAAGACCTTAACGATCCCATTAGAATGATGGTAGAATTCTATACTCGTTGAAAGGAGTTACTGATGAAACTTAAAAATATTGTACTGGCAACTATGCTGATTCTTCCCCTTCTGGGATGGTCCAACATTATTATTACCGAAGCTAATGGGTCTTTTGGGGGTTTGGGGCATGCTCGAACACATGATTTTCCCGTGGTAGCCCGTGTCTTCACCATCAATGTAGGCGATGCAGACACCAGCGGGTTCCGAACGGTCGATGTGGAGGTATCTGTGAATGATCTGCATTCTGGTAATGCCATGCGGGACACCCATATGAGAATGTCCGTTTTGGACCGCAAGAAGCATCCTTTAATCACATTTACTTCAAAAATTAAAATGGCTGAATTTCTAGCTGGAGATGTTTCGATTCCAGGCTACCTTCAGATAAATGGTGTAACTAAATCCTTTAACCTAAACCTAAACCTAAAGCAGGATGGAGACACCTGGCATGCTACTGGAAGCTTTCTTATCATACCCACCGAATTTGATCTTCCGCTGGTAGGGATGGGACCCATGAAAGTCCTGGATAGTGTCAATCTGGATCTAGATGTCACTTTTTAGTTAACTTTTCTCCTGCGTAAGTCAAAAGCACCCTATTTAAGGTTCTATTTCAGGGTGCTTTTGTTATTTTCAACATTCAATTAACATTGAAAGGGAACCATGAATCAAAAGTTTAGTAACTGTGTTATCACTGGTGTTTCTGGAGCAACCGGGTCAGCCATTCGTTCCAGATTGTTGGAAAATGGAGCGACTGTCATCGGTTCCTTTCGATCAACCCATGATACTCAAGAGTTGCTAAAAATTGGTTCAAACGACTATCAAATCGGAATGAACCCTAAAGATCCTAGCTCAATTAAATCTGCAATAAATATTATTTCCCAGGAGTTACATCAAATACACGTCTGGATAAATGTCGTCGGGGGTTTTGAAATGGGATCTGCCATAGAAGACTATCCCGCAGAAGTTTGGGAACGTATGTGGTCTTTGAATTATCTAACAGTTCTTAATTCAACCCAGGCTATAATACCTCACTTCAAATTGTTTCAAACAGGTCGCTTGATCAATTTCGGGTCTGCTGCTGTCGCAGATGGGATGCCTTATGCAGGACCCTATCTAGTAAGCAAGGCAGCCGTCCAGGCTTTGACAAAAGCCACCGCTGCTGAATTAAAAGGAGATATTACCTGCAATGCCATCCTGCCGACCATCATTGATACGCCTACAAATCGTAACGCAATGCCGGATGCAGACTATAGTGAATGGGTGACACCGGAGTCTATTGCAACTCAAGTCATTAGTTTCATTTCAAATATAAGCAATGGTAGATTGATACGCATATGAGTCAACACAAGCCACTTCAAGTTTCAAGACCGGAGCTGATTAAAAAATATGGTTCCGTGCGCGCATTTACTGAGTATCTCTGTGAGCCCTTGGAGCTAGAAGATTATGTGATCCAGTCCATGCATGATGTCAGTCCCTTACGCTGGCACCTGGCTCACACCGCCTGGTTTTTTGAAACCTTCCTGCTGAAACCTCATCTTGCAGGATATCAGACACCTAATGAGTTGTATGATTTTCTGTTCAACTCCTATTATAATGCCGTTGGAACACAATATCCCCGTCCTAAAAGGGGACTTCTCAGTCGACCTACAGTTGCCCAGATTTTTGATTATCGTCAGCATGTTGACCTGGAAATGCTGAGCCTTCTGGAAAAGCTGGACGATGATAAACTGGAGGAGTTGAGCCCTTTTATAGAGCTGGGTTTACAACACGAGCAACAGCATCAGGAATTAATGCTAACCGACTTAAAACACATCTTTTTTCAAAACCCTCTTTATCCAGCATATACTCCTGCCCTGGACAATCTCAATAATCAGGGGATCGACCCACAGGCTTGGCAATCCTTTCCAGGTGGTCAAATCAAGGTTGGGTATGATGGATCAGGATTTGCCTATGATAATGAATCACCAAGTCATGAGGTTCTTCAGCAAGACTTCGAGATCAGCAATCGACTGGTTACCAACGCAGAATACCTGGCTTTTATCGATGATGGCGCTTATGGACAGGCTCATTATTGGCTCTCTGATGGCTGGACCTTGATCAATGGTAAAAATTGGCAGTCACCCCTGTACTGGATCAAACAGGACCAGCACTGGTTTGAATTTACGCTCTCGGGTTTGCAAACACTGGATATAAATGCCCCCGTCTCACATTTGAGCTATTATGAGGCGGATGCTTTTGCCAATTGGGCAGGAGCTCGACTCCCTGGCGAATTTGAATGGGAGCAGGCAGTGCAACATTTGAAAATTGAAGGAAATTTTGTGGAAAGCGGCAGCTACCAACCCCATGCTTCCACACCATCGACTCCCGGACAGCTACATCAATTTTATGGTGATGTCTGGGAATGGACCCGAAGTCCTTACACTCCCTATCCCGGTTTTAAGGCAGCATCTGGTGCCATCGGTGAATACAATGGAAAATTCATGTCCAACCAGATGGTCTTAAAGGGGGGTTCTTGTGTGAGCAGCAGGAATCATCTGCGTGCGACTTACCGCAACTTTTTTTACCCGCATTCACGTTGGCAATTTACGGGTTTGCGGCTAGCCAGGGATATTGACAGCTAGGGAAACCAATGGATATTTACTTTCGCTATCCTGGTTTTATAGGACTGACATCTCTTTGTAAATACCGATAATGGAGAATCAAATGAATACACCTACGACAACCTGGATCACAATTTCACGACCTTCCGACGATCGCCTTTTTGAGGCTAGAGCTCAACTGCACCAGGCCGCTCAATTATTAGCGGCAACCGGTATCTCCTTTCTCACTGCCCGAACTGACGATAGTCATACTGCCATCTTGTGGTCAAGTGGGGAAAATCATTTCTTAAGCCAGACTTTTGGAGATAATCAATCGTATCAAGTGACTTTGAATCCAAGTGATCTGGTCCTTACTGTTACAAACAATGGATCAAGTATTTATCAGCTCGAGCTCAATGGAATCAGCCTGAGACAGGCGGCAGCAAATCTGCAATTGGTTTTAGATGGATATGGCTTTTCGAAAGATAACTTCACCATGAACAAGCACTACGAACTGCCCGACTATCCAGACCGCTGGGAGACCGCTTTTGATACAACAGATGTAGAGGCTTTTGAAGTCTTGGTGAATAGTTATGCCAATGCGTTTTCGCTATTCAGTGGCATAAAAAGCTCGGAGCCAGCTGCCAGTGATTTATTGATCTGGCCTCATCATTTTGACCTGGCAATCCTGATCACAATGGATACAGATGCACAAGGAAATCTTAGCAAATCAATTGGTGTTGGACTTTCGCCTGGTGACGGAAGCTACACAACACCCTATTATTATATCACGAATTGGCCATATCCATCAGAGGATATTAAGCTCCCTACATTGTTTAGCCGCGGAAGCTGGCATACAGCAGGTTGGACGGGCATGGTTTTAGCTCTGGATCCCATCACCTCAGTATCCACACCTGACGATCAGAAGAGGATAGTTGAGACCTTTCTTGATGAGGCGCTTGCGCTTGCAAAGACCATAAGTCAATAGTATAGACTAATAATATGATCCAATTAGATCAAATCAGTAAAAGTTTCGGCGGGCAGGAAGTAATTCATGACCTCAGCCTTGAAATTCCTGAAGAAAAAACTGTCGTGCTTATTGGACCCAGCGGTTGTGGAAAATCGACCCTACTGCGATTGATGATTGGAATCCTGTGGCCGGACAAAGGTAGAATCTCTCTTTTGCGTAAGGAATTGACATCCCAAAATATTGAATCACTTCGGCAGCAGGTAGGATTTGTACTCCAGGATGGCGGATTGTTTCCACACTTGACCGCCGCCCAAAATATTTGTCTTATGGCAAAGTACCTGCAACGTGACCCGGCCTGGATTCAATCCAGATTGGCTGAGTTGTGTGCCTTGAGCCGCTTGTCTCTAGATCTATTGGAGCGTTATCCACGACAGCTCTCCGGCGGTCAGGTTCAGCGTGTGGCGCTCATGCGGGCGCTCATGCTTGATCCTCAGGTTCTTTTTCTAGACGAACCCCTGGGAGCATTAGACCCCTTGCATAGAGTAAGTCTTCAAGACGATATGAAATCCATTTTTAGTGAATTAAAGAAGACGGTGATCATGGTAACCCATGATATGGGTGAAGCAGCATCTTTAGCGGATCTGATTGTTATCATGCGCGAAGGTCGTATCGTCCAATACGATAATATGGCCACCCTGGTAACCCAGCCCGCTGATCCATTTGTCGTTGAATTTATCAATGCCCAGCGCAAACCATGGCAGCATTTGGAAGATCAAATCAGATGATGCTTCAAAAATCTATATTGCAGCTTCTGTTGCTGAGCATCCTATCTGGGTTGGTGTTTGCTTCTGCAGATGCCAATATTAAAGTTGGGTCAAAAAAATTCACAGAATCAGTAATTCTGGGTGAGATAATAAGCCAACATTTGTCAAGCCATGGAATTGCTGCCGTTCATCAGGATCAACTTGGGGGAACACGACTGCTCTGGAAAGCACTTTTAGGGGGCGATATTGATATCTATCCTGACTATAGTGGTACCATTATCCATGAGATTCTGCAAGCAGAGGATATTGATAATCATGCAGAATTAAAGTCCGCTCTTGAAAAAACTGGCGTACTCATGGCGAATCCCCTGGGGTTCAATAACACTTACGCTCTCGGGGTATCCCAGGCAACGGCCCAAAAATATCAGCTTAGAAAAATTAGTGATCTGAAAAATCTTCCAGACTTGAGATTTGGGTTTACAAACGAATTTATGGATCGTGAAGACGGCTGGCCAAGTCTTCGAAATTATTACCAACTTCCCCAGAAAACGGTTCGAGGTCTGGATCATGATCTGGCCTATAAGGGTCTGGAAGCTGAATCCATTGATCTTATTGATCTGTATTCAACCGATGCGGAGATAGCCTATTATCAACTCCATATTCTGGATGATGATCTGAAACACTTCCCTGAATATTCCGCGGTTATTTTGTACAGGGCAGAACTTGAAGACCGGAATCCGCAAATAAAATCATTGCTGGCTCAACTTTCAGGTTCCATTTCAAATACGGAGATGGTTCGCATGAATTCTGCTGTCAAACTTGATGGCAATTCAGAAGCACTGGTGGCTCACAACTTCTTGAAGCAAAAATTCAATGTTTCTTCTCTTGTTGAAAACTCAACTTTACTTAGCAGGTTATTAAAGACGGGAAGCGAGCATCTACTCCTGGTAATTCTGTCTTTGAGCGCTGCCATCCTGGTGGCAATACCCCTGGGAATCTGGGGGGCACGGAGCCCCGCAGCCGGGCAAATCATTCTCAGCACAGTGGGCATCATTCAAACTATCCCCTCTCTGGCATTATTGGTTTTCATGATCCCTTTGTTGGGGATTGGTGGACCTCCAGCTCTAGTGGCACTGTTTCTATACAGTCTGCTCCCAATTGTGCGGAATACTTTGAGTGGTTTAAGCGATATTCCCCTTGATATCCGTGAATCAGCACTGGCACTTGGCTTACCGCCTGCAGCCCGCTTAAAGCTTGTTGAAATACCCCTGGCAACCAGATCGATTCTGGCTGGAATAAAAACCTCTGCCGTTATCAACGTGGGGACAGCTACACTTGGAGCCTTGATCGGTGCCGGTGGATTTGGTCAACCCATTCTAACGGGGATTCGCTTGGATGATACCGGCTTAATCCTTGAAGGTGCCATACCTGCCGCCGTCCTCGCATTATTGGTTCAGTGGGGCTTTGATCTGCTCGAACGCTTGATTCTTTCACCTGGACTACAAATCTCTCAGGAATCACACTCATGATTGAAACCATTTCAAAACCTGTCATAACTTTATCTCATGCTAATCAGGAAAATCCGGCCTACGTCTTCGGAAGAGATGTATCAGCTGGATTGAATTCATCACCCAAGCGACTTTCTTCGGTCTATTTTTACGATGGAAAAGGATCTCGAATATTTGAACAAATCTGTGATCTTGATGAATATTATTTAACCCGGAAAGAAACAGAAATCCTGCGTAAATCTGCCCATGATATCATTGGCTCCTTACAGCATAACACACATCTCATTGAACTAGGCAGCGGCAGCTCAACCAAGACACGGATTCTGTTGGAAGCAGCCCTGGCTCAGTTTACCAGGACACGCTATTCACCCATAGATGTGTCATCAGAAATGCTTACCAAATCGGTGAATGAATTGAGCCGCCGCTATCCTCAATTGCAAATAGAAGCTGTTGCAGATCTTTATGAAAAAGGTTTGGAGAATATACTTAGAAGTGAGGATACGCCCGTTTGCATCATGTGGCTGGGGTCCAGTATCGGCAATCTATCCAGACAGGAGGCCAGCGAATTTCTGCTCCATGTTCGATCAGATTTAGATGCTGATGATTCCGTGCTTTTGGGGATTGATCTGCGAAAAGATGCCAGTATTCTTGAACCTGCATATGATGATGCCGCAGGTGTGACCGCTGCTTTTAATTTGAATCTGCTAGATCGAATCAATCGAGAGGTAGGCGGGCATTTTAGGACTGAAAAATTCCACCATCAAGCAGTTTACAATGTTGTTGAAGGTCGTATCGAAATGTATCTGGTTAGTGAAATTGATCAAGAAGTCAGAATTGACAAGCTTGATACAAATATCCACCTCAACAAAAACGAAAAAATATTGACAGAATATTCATATAAATATTCACAATCGGAGATAATTAATCTCGCCCATTCGTCCGGATTTCAGTTGCAAAAGCAATGGCTGGATGAGTCTGGCTGGTTTAGTCTCAATTATTTTAAAACGAAATGACTACGCGTTAACATGACGCCCCTTAAAAGGAAATCAATATGAAAGCAATATGGAAAAATAAAGTTATCGCAGAGAGTAATGAAACGGTCTTTATCGAAGGCAATCACTACTTTCCAGTATCATCAGTCAATCAGGAATATTTAAAGGAAAGCGCGACACACACAACTTGTGCCTGGAAGGGGATTGCCAGCTATTACCACATTGAAACAGAAGGACTTGTAAATAATGATGCTGCCTGGTATTACCCTAGCCCGTCAGATGCAGCGCAGCCTATAAAAGATCATATTGCCTTTTGGCGCGGAGTTCAAGTCGTAGAATGAATTTTTAACGCATCCAATCAATCCCTGAGGGACAGGTAATCCAGATACAAATGTTGGGAGGTAATTTTTTTTGCTGCCTAATAAAACTGAATACGACACCCATAAAGACGGGATCCCACAGCTGACCAGTGATTTCTCTGATTTCTGTCATCAAAGCAATTCTGTGATCTAGAGACTGTCTTAAAATGCCTCTGGTATTATTCAAGTGGAATGATTTGATGATTCGGATGCCCAGAGGTTGAGTTAACACACCCGTTACATGTTCAGTTTTTCCCTGGATATTTTTTAGTAGATCTCCTGATGCAACTGCAGTAAAATGGTGAAAATCCATTCCAAGTTCTGAAACCACTTTTTCCACAGTAGTCGTAGTTTCTTGATCTTGACCCAGACTACCCCCGATTTTCATAAAATGATGCCCTGTTTTCCTCCGCCGTTTCTGGCGATTGAATTCGCGAGACATTTTTAAGGGGGATCCTGTCGTCTGGATAATGTTGGATTGTTCGTTAAGTAATCTCAGCATGGTATTTTCATATGGCCCGCCCCCATAATGAGTCCCATAAAGATGCAGTTTTACCTGTGGCAGGAGTTGGGCTAATGTGAAAGCTGTATGTGACCCGGCATAAGAAAGTAGATGTATATGTTCAATATCTTTCAAATTTTCAGCCAGGGAGCCTAATGCCCGACGTTTCTTCCCGCCTCCATCTGGCAGGAGATCTTCGCGAACCAGAGCAACTTCTTTAACCCCCAACCACTTGGCCAGTGAATCGTTCCTCTGTATATGAGTGGCTAAGGCCGTCATCCCGTGAGAATTTTGGATAGCCGGGGTGCCACATACTGAGAGCCTATCATGAATTTCATGGGGGGACCGAAAAATGCCTCGGTTGAGGGTCCAACAAAATACAGATTCTTCGTGGAACTCATAAAATTTTTATCTATGCTGGGCATTGAGGCTCTCATTTTCAGACTTGATCGTAATTCCTCTCCCAGAAAAGTCATGTGATTCAAACTGTAACGATAGCCAGTGGCAGTAATCACATGATCATATTCAGCCAGATCGGGTTTCACCGAAAACCTGGTTATTTGGGAGAGTTTGGATTTGTAATCAGGTGTTATCGTCGTGGCTGAAAATATAGAAAAAAGGTTCTTGATGATTATCGGAGGTAATCTACGAAAAAGTCCGGCACTTTTAACGACCAGGTCAAACATCCATTTGGGAAGATCAAGGGGTTCCGAATAATAGCGTGGTTCCTTACGAGAATACCACTGTACCAGGTTTTCATTTTGCTGGCAGACCTCAATAGCTTCAGCGGCAGATTGTCCAGAGCCTACCACTAGAATCTTTTTATGCTTAAGGGACTCTATTTTGGCCACCTGGTAACTATGGATCACATCAGCGGCCTTTTTAAACTCTTCCGGAACATTTAGATGATGAGCTACACCCGTAGCAATAACAACCTGTTTTGCCTTGATCAGCTCACCCGTTTCCAGTTCAGCGTGAAAACGACCTTGATGCTGTGTTAATTTTTTTAAATATACTTCCTGGATTTTATAAGGAATTTTGTCGAGGACCCAATCAATGTAGTTGCGATATTCTTTTACCGTCACTCTCTCTTCAGAATCACTACGAAGACCGACTTGCTTGCGGAAGGCATCAATGGAGTATCGGTTTTTTGGGTGAGCGATCTCTGAAGTAGCCATATCTGAGCGCAAAGCAGTATCGCTAAAAGTATGTTTCCGCCACAGTTCCATTGGTTTTCCAATTATTCTAAAATCCAAACCTTTGTGCTCCAGATAATTTGCCAGTGCCAGACCATAAGGACCCTGACCAACTATTAATATCGGTGTGGTCTTCATTACCATTGACCAATCTTTTTACCGTGCGTCCCATATACCAATCCCATAATAAGTGATGCACCCGCTAATATCCCCAATCCGCTCTGCATACTTTCAAACCCGGATCCAAAATCTCCCGGCTGGTTCGCCTGACCGAATAAGATTACGAATACGGCGGTCCCTAGCCCTAAAACTATAAAGGATAGACTGAACCATTGCCAGAGCGTCAGACCATATAAATAGACTCTTGGAAATTCGCCTCGCAACAGCTCTACCATAAAACGTTTCAATCCGTACAGAACCATGAATGTTGCTGCGAGGGCTCCCCCAGCTCTTGCATCCCAGACCAGCCAGAGGGTTAACATCGTCAGATAGATGGCAAAATTAGCCAGTGCGGAATAGATCTGGGTCGGGTGGAGTCGTTTACCTTTTAATTTGGGATCATAACGCAAAACTTTGGTCTGCGCATTAAAATATCTGATTCCAAATTGATGATCTGAGCTGCATTCGTTCCCGTGACAGCAGCCATAGTTTAGACAGCCCAGGCGGCCCAGCATCTGCGCCAGTGGAAAACCAACAGCAAAGGCATCCAGGAGAGCCAGAAGCGGTGTTTGTGTGATTGTGGCAAAGGTAGTTACGATAAGCATACCGCCAACAAGTCCACCCCATAGCCCAAAGCTTACGGTGCGAATATATTCAATAAAACTCTTCTCACCTGACAGCCAGGTTTTTATATCCAATAGTCGTGTAATTATATATGCAGAAAGCGGTCCACCAAGAGCAAGCGACAGGGCTAATTGATTTGCGTGTACAATAGGCGATAAAATATGGTAGCTCCCCAAATAGAACCAGGTGTGCAATGATGCCATCAGAGCCCCCAATCCAACGATCAGACCAAAACTGACAAAGGTGAAACTTTCTCCCTGGTACAACACGACGGGTCCAAAGTCACTCTTTATTTCTCTGGCTTTCACACGTGGGAGTTCAGTGTCAATAAATGTATCCATTGTTTCTATCCGTTCGTTCATTTTAGCAATCCTCTTTTTCTAAGCATGTAGTCTTGAATCCGATCCCAATTTACATTCCCGGTCAATTTTGGGTGTCGTAATGCTTACACTTTGACATTTGTTTTGGATGGTCCCGAAGTTTTGGTGGGAGGAGCTTATCCTTAAATTGGATAAAAAAAATACAAAGCCTTTTCTTTAATTTTCCAAAAAAATTCAGAATTTATATTGACTTAAATGAATGTTCATTTATTTTAGAATTGTGAGAGTTAAGGACGAAATAAAACAGGACGCCATCATTGAAGCCACTGTGGCTCTGGTCAACGAAATTGGTTTTGCAGCCAGTTCTGTTTCCAAGATCGCTAAACGGGCAGGGGTTTCCCCTGCAACTATTTATATCTACTTTGAAAATAAAGAAGACCTCCTGGTCTCTACCTATATACAGATAAAGAAATCACTGGGAGATGCTCTGATGAGCAACTTCAATCCAACCCACCCAGTACACGATGCGCTGATGAATGCGGGAAAAAACTTGTTCAAATACATCTCTGACCACAGGGAGTTGTTTTATTTCACAGAGCAATTCGCTAATTCTCCCTACTGTGAACTTGTGAATAAAGGGGAGATAGAAGCAGCCTTTCAACCCCTGTTTGAATTACTTCAATATGGAATTGACCAAAAAATCATTAAAGATGCTCCCTTTGAACTACTGCTAGCCCACCTCTACCACCCTATTTTCAGTCTGGCCAACCCGAGAATCAATCCCGACTTTCAACCCAGTCCTGAAAATATCGACATGGCTATGTCTATGGCCTGGGATGCCATAAAACTATAAAAAAATTTGATTGATAACTGAATGAATATTCGTTTAAATAAATTTTCCTTTAAATCAGGTAAGATTAGCAAGATCCTGATTCTGACCTTGTTGATCCTGATTGTTCTCACTTTCACCATTAATTCTGCACTATCAGCTGCAACATACCCTACAGGAGAAAAACCTTTGAATAAAATTCAGAGCTCACCACAATATGAAAACGGGAAATTCAGAAATACTTCCCCATGGAATGATAAACCCTCCTTCCAAACCATGAGAGAGTACTTTTGGGGAAAACAACAACGAGCACCAAAGGAGGCCATTCCCCAGGAATACATGGATATTTCTTTGTTCGAGTCAGCCGATACCAACCAACTCAATGTTACAAATGCTGGACATTCTTCCCTGCTTATAAATATTGATGGCTATCGTATCCTTACCGATCCCGTTTTTGAACCAAAACTAACCCTTGTGGGACCAAGTCGCTTTAATAAAGAGCTGCCCCTGGACATGCATAAGTTGAATGATATAGATTATGTCATCATTTCTCATAATCATTACGATCACCTAAATAAATTCTCTATACAATTTCTTAACCCGAATGTTGGACATTTTGTGGTTCCGCTTGCCGTAGGGGCTCAACTGGAAGACTGGGGAGTACCACGTGATAAAATCACCGAGTTGGATTGGTGGGAAGAATTACATTTGACCAATGATTTATTGGTGGTGTCAACCCCTGCTCAACATTTCTCAGGGCGTGGGTTAACTGATCGAGATAAAACCTTGTGGGCTTCTTATGTAATTCGGACCGAGAAACACAGAGTATATTTCAGCGGTGATTCAGGATACTTCGAAGGTTTTAAACAAATCGGAGAGAAATATGGTCCCTTCGATATCGCTTTTATGGAATGTGGAGCATACAATCAGGGCTGGGCTGCTATCCACATGTTCCCAGAGGAAACCGCTCAAGCTGCTGTCGATCTGAAAGCAAAATACCTCTATCCAATACATTGGGGAACATTCAATCTCTCGCTGCATTCATGGTATGATCCAGTGCTGCGGGTTACAGCCGAAGCAAAGAAACTGGGGGTACCATTGATCACACCCCGCTTTGGTCATACCGTCGTTTATCCAGACAATCTTGACTCAGATCAATGGTGGACACCCTATCTCCCAGAACCAAGTGTGGCGCAGACTTCTGAACCAGTTCCACAATTCGAAACCCCATAAGCTGATTTAGAGGAATTAGAATCATGACAATGAGAGTGATAATTACGGGGGCCACGGGTATGGTTGGTGAAGGGGTGCTGCATGAATGCCTGCATCACCCAGATGTAGAATCAGTTCTCGTGATCAACCGCAGAAACTGTGGGATTGAACATCCCAGATTAAAGGAAATCATCCATAGCGATTTTTCTGACTTCAGTGGAATCAAGGATCAGATCTCTGGGTACGATGCTGCATTTCTTTGTATGGGAATCACCTCCCTCGGAATGAGTGAGGAAAAGTACAGCTCCATAACCCATGACATGACACTGGCATTGGCAACTCCACTTTCCCAACTCAATCCTGAAATGACTCTATGTTATGTATCTGGCTTGGGCACCGATTTATCTGAGGCTGGTCGCAATATGTGGGTGAGAGTGAAGGGCAGAACTGAAAATGACCTTCTGAAACTACCTTTCAAACAGGCTTTCATGTTTCGACCGGGACTCATTCAGCCGACAAAGGGTCTGACCCATTCCTATTTCATATATAAAATACTAAACCCGCTGATACCGCTTTTGCGAAGCCTCTTTCCAAAGTACGTCACCACGCTCAGAGAAATCGGATTGGCCATGATTCAGGCTGTAAGTGGCGGATATTCTTCACAGATAATTGAAGTAAAAGACATCGTCACACTGGCGGACAGACAAATACCTAAGGGGAAAATACGATGACAAGCTCAAATTGGACCATAGACAACATCCCCGACCAGAGTGGTCGGATCATCATAATCACCGGCGCAAATAGCGGAATCGGTTTTGAGGCAGCCAAGGTGCTTGCTGCCAAAAGTGCTGAGGTCATCCTGGCCGTCAGAAACCAGGAAAAGGGAGATCTTGCTAAAACGAGAATAATTAAGAACTATCCAGAGGCTAAGGTTCAGGTCATGCTTCTTGATCTCGCCGATCTCAAGTCGGTACAAGCATTTTGCACTGCCTTTGTTACAAAGTACAAAAAATTGGATATTCTGATAAACAACGCTGGCATCATGATTCCACCATATGGTAAAACCGTTGATGGATTTGAATCGCAGTTCGGTACCAACCATTTAGGGCATTTCGCCCTCACTGCACAACTTTTCGATCTGCTGAAGGACACATCAGATAGCCGAATTGTAAATCTGAGCAGCACTGCCCATAAAATGGGGAATCCAAATTTTGAGGATCTAAACTGGGAGAAGCGTAAGTATGTCGCCTGGAAAGCATATGGAGATAGCAAGATTGCCAATCTATATTTTACTTACGCGCTCACAGAAATAATAAAAAATGCAGACCTGGAAATCACAGTAACGGCTGCACATCCGGGCTACGCAGCAACAGAGCTACAGAAATCCCTTTGGCTAAAAATCCTGAATGTTCTGATGGCCCAATCCGGATCAATGGGCGCCTTGCCTACGCTTATGGCAGCCATAGATCCAGATGCAAAGAGTGGAAATTTCTATGGTCCTTCAGGCTTTGCTCAACAAAGGGGTTATCCCAAAGAGGTTTTATCTAACAAACTCTCTTACGATGCTGAAATAGCGTCCAGACTTTGGGCGGTTTCCGAGGAAATGACAGGCGTAAAATTTCAACCTTGAAGCGCTTGGCTCCTTAACTATATTTGCGCCGCTATTGAAAATTTAATCATTATGGAGAACAAATAATATGACAAAACATGTATTCCAAACCGAAGTGAATGAACTATTACACCTCATTATTCACTCGCTTTATTCACACAGGGAAATCTTCCTGCGTGAATTGGTTTCCAATGCCTCTGATGCTCTTGATAAACTGAAATACCTGACCCTCACAGAAGCTGAATTTAAAAAAATTAACTTTGATCCAAAAATCGATATTTCGTTTAATGATACAAAGGATGGACGTTCAATTACTATCAGTGATACCGGGATCGGCATGAATGAAGCAGATCTCATTGAACATATCGGGACAATAGCACGCTCCGGAACCAAATCCTTTTTAAGTGAACTTACTGGAGATGCAAAAAAAGACTCTAATCTTATTGGTCAGTTTGGTGTTGGTTTTTATTCCTGTTTTATGGTCGCTGATCAGATTGAAGTAATCTCTCGTAAAGCAGGTGAAAAAGAAGCTTACCGTTGGGTAAGTGACGGCAAAAGCGGCTTTGAAATTGAACCCACTGTCAAAAAAGAAACTGGTACCGATATTACACTCTTCCTCAATGATGAGGGCAAGGAATATGCTAATCGCTGGTCCATCACAGAAACCTTGAAAAAATATTCCAATCATATAGCCTTCCCCATAAATCTCAGCTACGAAGAGAGCAGATTTGATGGCGAAGGTGATGCTAAAAAGGAAATCAAGGAACGGAAAACTGAGCAAGTTAACGATGCCACTGCATTCTGGAAAAAACCTAAAAGCAGTCTCAAAAAGAAAGACTATAACGAATTCTATAAGACCTTTAGCAATGACTATCAGGATCCTGCTCTACATGTTCACACTCAGGCTGAAGGCGCTCTGGATTATACGACTCTTTTCTTTGTGCCTGAAAAAGCACCGAACGATCTCTTCTATGCTGATTACAAGTCAGGTGTTAAGCTGTATGTAAAGCGCGTCTTTATCACTGATGATGAAAAAGAACTGCTACCCACCTACCTTCGCTTTGTTAAAGGTATCATTGATTCGGAAGATCTGCCTCTAAATGTAAGCCGTGAAATCCTCCAGCAGAATCGCACCCTGGAAAATATTCGCAAAGCTTCCGTGAAGAAGCTACTCAAGTCGTTCCAGGCACTATCCAAGAATGAAAAGAATTACATCAAGTTTTATGAACAATTTGGTCGCCCCCTTAAAGAGGGCTACTTTCAGGATCGTGAAAATCGTGAGCTTCTGGAGAAATTGGTTCGCTTTAAATCCACCAAAACAGATGGATATACAAGTCTGGAAGATTATGTAAAGCGGATGCCGGAAGATCAAAAGGGCATTTATTACATCACGGGAGATAATGAGGCCACGCTTCGTAGATCACCGCTGATTGAGATGTACATGCAAAAGGATATTGAAGTGTTGATTGCCGATGATGAGATCGATGAGATCATTATCCCCGGTGCGGCAAAATATGGTGATCATGACTTCAAATCGGTTAATCGAAGTGATGCTGGTGACGAGCTCAAGAAGGATGACGATAAAGAGGATGAACCCGATGAAAAAGCGACCGCTCCATTTATCAAAAAAGTTAAAACGGTGTTAGGTGAGAGGGTTAAGGATGTAAAAGTTTCTTCCCGCCTCACAGATTCACCCTCCGTGCTGGTCACTGATACAAATGATCCAACCTTCCAGATGCAGGAAATGATGCGTGCTATGGGTCAGACCGAAATGCCCGATGCCAAACCGATTCTGGAAATCAATCTTGATCATCCCATATTGAAAAAGATGAAGGATATGCGCAAGTCAAAGGACTTTGACAACGCCACAGAGCTGCTTTATGAACAAGCGCTGCTTTTAGAGGGTATGAAGCTGGAGAATCCTGCAGACTTTGTCAAACGTCTCAATGATATCCTGGCCAAGTCCCTGTAGATTACTAGCACTCCAAGCACACCGACAGGATCCATCACATTGAGCGGTGTCGAAGTGTAAAATATATCACAGGCAAGTAGTACTTTCCTAAATGAGCTACGCTCAGCTGTGACACACCAGCAGGACTTTTTACTAATATTTACGGTTTGTTTAAAAAGAAAGTGCTTGTTCAATTTAGATATGAGATTTTAATAAAAATTAGTATCTGATTTTGGAGATGCTTCCACAGGCTCAGCATGACCCAGTCGTCAGTTCTATTCTCGATATCACAGTTAGTTTAAGGTCGATCAATCAACGCCCTGCGGGTCTACGATTGACAGATGTAGTACCTTATTGGCTAGTAATCTTTGGCGCTATTCGTGTAATTAGCGGTTCCATTTTTTGATAGTGGTGTGAGGAATACAGGGACGAAATTTCGCTTTGTCTGAACATCTTCAAAAGTCTA
>JABMPR010000304.1 GCA_013202895.1 bacterium
GGCCTATTGATGAGGTTTATCAATTGGCCGCTGACATGGGTGGTATGGGTTTCATATCAATTGCAGAACGTGAAGTGTTGCGAAATAACGCTCTAATCAATCTTCACATGACTCACATGGCTGCCAAGTTAAATGTTAAACGATATTTCTTTTCCTCTTCCGTTTGCGTTTATCGAGATATGTTACCTGGGGAAGAACTAACTGAAGATGATGCAATTCCTGCTAATCCAGACAATGAATATGGCTGGGAAAAATTATACGCCGAACGAGTAGCAATGGCTTATGGGCGACATTCTGATATGCAAGTAAGAATAGCCAGATTCCAGAATTGTTATGGCCCCGAAGGTACTTGGTGTGGTGGACGAGAAAAAGCTCCAGCCGCTATTTGTCGCAAGGTTGCCAAAGCTGAAAACGGAATAATTCCAATCTGGGGAGATGGTACAGCAATTAGAGCTTACACTTATGTTGATGATATAGTTGACGGTATTTACACACTAATGCAATCTGACCTTGAAGGTCCTACAATTATCGGTGGCGACGAGTATGTTACAGTTGATGAGTTAGTGGACATTGTTATCGCGGAATCGGGCAAAGATATTATCAAAAAATACATCGAAGGCCCTGTGGGAGTGCATAATCGGAATTTTAACAAAGCAAAAATAAAATCTTTGGGATGGGAAGCCAAAGTATCTTTGAGGGAGGGTATTAAGATTACTTATCCCTGGATTGAAGCACAAGTAAGGAAATCATAATGAAAGTCGCAATGATTGGTTTGGGAAAATTAGGTCTACCAGTAGCTTGTGCTATGGTATTGACAGGACATCAGGTCTTCGGTTACGACATCGACGAAGATAAGCGTGAGCAATGCAGAGTTAGAAAATCAGATTTGTATGAACCAGATTTTGATCTTGTTATGAAAGCTGCTCAAGATTTTGGTTTATGTATCGTTGATTCATTAGCTGAAGCCGTTAAATCTGCCGAGATTATTTTCATTGCTGTACCTACCCCTTCTGACTTGGAAGGTAAGTTCAAACTTGATCACGTCGAATCGGCTTTACGCGATATTGCAGCAGCTATGATAGATATTGAGCATTATCAAGTTATCGCAATCATTTCTACAATACTTCCAGGAACTACACGGAATAAGTTTTTGCCTCTAGTAAAGAATATTATTGGTCCTCCAGTAACTTGGGGATTTTGTTATAATGCTCAGTTTATTGCTATGGGCTCGGTTATAGAAGATTTCATTAATCCCGAATTCATGCTAATAGGGGAATATGATAAAACGTCAGGCAATGCGATGAAAAAGTTCTATCAGCAGATCAATCCAGATATGCAAATGTTCTTTACCACACTAGAAAACGCTGAAATCATCAAAATGGCCTATAATACGTTTATTGGACTAAAAATAGTATTCGCAAATACGATTTTAGAGATGTGTGACAAAATCCCAAATACTGACTGTGATGTAGTAACAGAAGCATTTTCATTGGCTACAGATAGACTTATTTCAAATCGTTATCTTACAGGCGGTATGGGAGATGGTGGGCCGTGTCATCCTCGTGATCAGCGTGCTCTCGATTGGTTGGCTAAAAAATTGAATTTATCAGCAAATCCCTTCTCATTTGTCTCAGAAGCTAGAGGAATCCAAATGGAATATCTTGCGGATATAATTTTGGCGGAGCAAAAAGCATCTGAATTGCCCGTGGCAATCATGGGATTGACGTTCAAACCTAATACAAATCTGTTAGACGATAGCCCCTCATTGTTACTAGCGCAGAGTTTGGTGAAAAAGGAAGGTTGGATGCCGATACATATGTATGATCCTGTGGCAAAACCTGACCATCTACCTGATGGGCCTTTTGTGTATGTTTTAGCGACGCGATGGCCTGAGTTTAAGACATATGACTTTGTACCTGGTTCGATTATCATTGATCCTTGGCGGATGTTAGATAAAGCTCCAAAAGATTGTGTATGGAGACCAGTCGGAGTTGGGCTTTGATTTACTGTGTATACAGGACACTATACGGCGAGGATTTCGTTCAGTATTCAATTAGGTCTATATTGCCCTATGTAGATAAGGTATTTGTTTTTTGGGATGATACGCCGTGGGGAGACGTTCAAAGTTGTAATTACAAAGGTGAGCAAATCGTATTTCCTAAAAAGTTTGATGCTACGATAGAACTAATAGGATATATGAATGAGCCTAAAATAACTTTATTGTATGACCATCGGTTTAATAACGTCAATCAATTTACCCATCTTGTAAATCAAAGAATTTTGCCTGGTTATGAAAAGCCTGATGAAATATTAGTCATCGAAGTAGATCAGGTTTTTAGAAAAGATGAGATTGAAAAAGCATTTACAGAATTTCGAGAACGGAATTTACGTTGTGCAAAGACTCGTCAAGTAGAAGTATGGAGGGGATTTGATTATCGAGTACCAGAACGTGAGTATCGAACAGGCGCAGTACTTTGGAATCTCCAAGATTTAGATGAAATGCTTCTATCAGGTCGACAGGCGGAAGGCATGGGAATTGAGATTCTCCAAGCAGAAGTTCACAACTTTGGATTTGCTATTTCTCCAAAAGTAATGTACTGGAAACACTTGACGGCATTAGCATTCTCACAAGTTATAGATGATTGTTTACCCAACGAGGATTGGTTAGAAGATAAGTGGCTTACTTGGCATCCTGAAACAAACAATGAAAACTTAGAGATTTCTATAGGGTA
>JABMPR010000305.1 GCA_013202895.1 bacterium
CCATACAATTGTAGCCCAGAAAAACATTCGCACGATTTTATTGTCGTACTGAAATTTTTCCATCTCCATTATATGTTTTCCTCCTTGTTTTCACCCGCTTCAGAACTGGATTCTGCCTTTTTTGAGTGTTTTATATCATCAAATAATATGCGCACCGAAGGTGTGTATTTATCATCGTATTGTCCTGATCGAACCGACCAGATATAAGCCCCCAAAAATATTAGCGAGGCAGTCAGGCTAAACGCCATCAGCATGAATATAATATACATATCAATAGCCCTTTTTCATTTTATACAAGCCGATTTGATGGGCTCGCAAACGCGTTGAAAAGGTTGTGAAGATAAGCACTGAAATTGAACTGGCTGGCATCAATATGGCTGAGACCAGGGGCGAGAGTTTTCCTGTGACTGCAAAACTGATACCCACTACATTATAAATGATAGAAATAATAAAACTTACTACGATGACTGACATGGTCGCTTTTGACATCTTAATAAATGATTCCAGCAAATATAGGTTTTTCCCAGTGAGAATAGCATCACTGGCTGGAGAAAATACAGCTACATCATCTGTGACTGCAACGCCTACTTCACTAGCGCGAAGTGCGCCAGCATCATTTAGACCATCTCCCACCATCATGACATGTGCCCCTGTTTTTCTGACTCTAGAAACAAAATCCAATTTGTTTTCAGGGGTTTGGTGAAAATGCAAACTCTCTTCACTTCCAAAGAGGCTGGCCAGCATGGCTTTTTCGCGTGGGGTGTCACCTGACAGAAGATACATTTTGAACTGTTCAAGCAGTTTGGATAACATCGGTCGCAAACCTTTTCGGTAAACATTTGAAATGAGAAACGAACCTCTGATTTTATCATCGATACTGAGATATACCCAGGTTTTTAAGTCTTCAATATTTGTCCCAGAATGCGTCTGTCCCAACCAGAATCCGGAACCCACTTTTAGCTTGTGTCCATGAATTACTCCCTGAACTCCCTTCCCCGATATTTCCTTAAAATCATTTACTGGAATACTGGTTACTGCTGCCAGGGCTCGATATATTTTTTGACTGAGGGGGTGAGTCGAATGTTGAACCAGAGATTTAACCATCTGCTGTTCTTCTTCTGAAAGGATTGCTCCGGAAAACTCAATCGAATCATGACCCGCTTCTGTAAGCGTGCCCGTTTTATCCATGATAATTGTATCAATTTTTGCAAGGGCTTCAACCGTTTCAGTGTTTTTCAGATAGAATCCTTTATCACCGAAAATTCTGAGCGCCGTTCCCAGAGCAAATGGCGATGACAAGGCCAGAGCACAGGGACAGGCAACAATTAGCACTGCCGTAAAAACCTTGATGGCTGTGGTTGTATCAATCTGAAGCCAGAAGAGTGATGCGAATATGGCAATTGCCAATACCCCAAAAGTAAAATACTGACTGAATTGATTCACAAGATTGTTTAATTTTGAAAAACGCGGTTTATTAAAAACAGCACTATTCCAGAGTTGGGTTAGATAACTCTGGGAAGGTTCTTTTATCACCTCTAACTCTATGGTGGTACCCACCTGACGACCTCCGGCGTAGATAAAATCGCCGGCTTCTTTTTTGACCGGGTCCGATTCACCACTCACAAAACTGTAGTCCACCAATGCTCCCGTTTTGACCAATACTGAGTCTGCTGGAATAAGTTCTTGATTTCGCACAACAATTCGATCTCCCCGTTTCAATTTTGAAACGGGGATAACAGCTTCAGTGTTGCTCACTTTTCGAGTAACAGAGAGGGGGAAAAATGATTTATAGTCTCTTTCGAAAGAGAGTCTCTCATAGGTCTTTTGTTGAAAAAGGCGCCCGATGAGAAGAAAAAACACCAGGCCTGTAAAAGAGTCCAGATAACCAGCTCCGCTCTGGGTCAATATTTCCCAGGCGCTCCTAATGAAAAGCACCCCTATACCCAGAGTAATCGGCACATCAATATTAATGGTTTTTGTTCTTAAACCTGCCCAGGCTGAACGGTAATAATCTTTACTGGCATACACCAGCACGGGGAGTGAAAACAGGAGACTTAAATAGCCGAAGACTGTCTTGAACAGAGGATCAACTTCACCTACTCGCGAGAGATATTCCGGGAAGCTGAGAATCATTACGTTACCAAAAGCAAATCCTGCGAGACCAATTTTTAGATAGAGTTTTTTCTCCGCACTGGATTGTTTTCTTTTACCAACAGTGTCTAAGTTAATGAGCGGCTCATAGCCCAGTGATGAGAGCAAAACGGCTAGCTCACTTAAGGCCATTTCTTTTCTGTTGTAGGTAATGGACACTTCTTTGCGTGGAAAATTTACTACTGAACGAAAAATTCGCTGGTCCATATCGTGAAGTTTTTCCAATAACCAGATGCAGGAGGCACAGTGCATCGCTGGCGAGTGAAGCGTAACCTTTTCAGTGTTCCCCTCAGAAAATTCTACTATCTGCTCCCGAACAGATTCATCATCCAGATACGCAAAACGATCTGCAATCAGGTCTGTTTTCGGTGTTATTCCAGGAGCCGATTCAATGTCATAATAATCGCATAATTCGTTGACGTTAAGAATCTCGAATACAGTTTTGCAGCCCTGGCAGCAAAATAATTTATCCCCAATTGATGTGCTTTGATCGGTGCAGATGTCACCACAATGGAAACAGGACAGGACAGAGTCTTTTTCTCGTGTTAGTTTGCTCTTTTGGAGTCGATCAAATTCTATCATTGTTAGCTACTGCAATATGCTGTTTAACAGGACTCCACACAACTAATCCGTGGTTGGAATCAAAGACATTTCGGCGAGATCCAACGCCTCGCGAGATCATGTTTCACAAACAAAATCTTATCCCTCATTCAAAACAAAATAGAACCGAATAGCCCAAACACCATGAAATTAGTATTGTTTAATTCGTCTTTTGATTAGAACAAAAAAGGGCAGACCAAAGTCCGCCCTTTTTATCGTTGGATTAAACCGTTTAATTTTGATCAAGTCTCAATTTAAATCCAACCAATACTGCTATTCCAGGTGTCCAATCGTTTTCCTTTGTGTAGGACAGAATCGTGAGTGGGATGCCTAAACCATGGTTAAGATTATAAGTATATTTAGCCATGATACTGGGACCAGAAAGTTGAATAACCGCTTCATGTCGCGGGAAGCGTTTTTCTATCAGTGGTGAGGAATAATCAACCCTGAAAAAGACACCCGAATCTTCGGTTGAGGCTTTGCCGCCATAAGTATTTTCGGTTGGCTCAGTATTGGTCCATTCACTGGTGTGATCCTGGAATGACAAGACTCCACCAACCGTTTGACTGTGGTCCACCCTTGCAACAACACCGCCGAGACGAATCTGCAGGGCACCAGCCAGTAATCGACTGGATCCCATCTTGAAACCGCTCAAGGTGGTATTAAAACTGAGGTTCGTCAATATTCCAAGATCATAGCTATTTATCTGGGGATCATTTTCACTGACAAAGGCTTTTTCAAGGGATTGAAAAAATAACTCTCCGTACAGAACCTTATATTTGAAAGCTCCAAACATTCCGATACCGCCGGTAAGGATTTGATCAGACTCTCCATCCCTATAACCCAGTGGAACTGAAGGGGATGGTACCTGCACACCCAGTTTGAACAATGGTGTGATAACCCCGAAGCGAGCAAAACCGGCTTCACCATAGGGTCGTCCAAATAATTCATTTCCCCATTCAACGGTTATACCTCCCGATTTACCAAAGAGATAGACCAGACGATCGGCACCAATCTGTAGATCTGTATGGGTCCAGAATGACTCTACTTCCAGATAATCGATTTCTGGCTGATGCTCCGTAGTCTCAAAAGGTTCCTGGGTATCCAGGTGATAGTATTTCTCTTTATCTGCAATAGTAGAAGCTAAAGTACCTCCCAAGACCCATTTGACTTCCATATTATCGATTACATTGAAGCCATCAGAAACCGTACCATAACGAATTTGATAGAGCGAACGTTGTCCGGATTTTGATCGAACAGCTATCACATTATCCGATGAGGCAATGGGGGGTAAATCTGTTTCATTAAGAGTAATGTACTCTTCGACTGCATTTTCAATAAGTAAGCGAAAAGGCTCATATTCAACCGTCCATGCGTCAAATCGACGAGGATCAAGCATGGGGGGCGCTTTGGGCTGAGCCCAGAGGGTTGAGACGGAAATGAGCAGGATCAGCGCAGCCAGGAGTGTTTTGTGAGTTTTATTTGTAATCATCTCAAAGCCTCCTAGAAATATAGTGCTACGGATGGGACGATGTAAAAACCAGGTTCCCATTCATAATCAGTTAGTGTGTCATGAGTAAATGTCATTGGCGCCCAAAAATAGGTCATATTCAAATTCACTCCAAACCATTCTGTGACGGTATAGCTTGTTGTAAAATCAAATCCGCCAAAGCCATCCAAGCCAATATTAAGCTGGCCTGCCAATTTGATACGATTGAAAAAACGCTCATTCATATCCGAGGCATATTCCGCTCTAAAGAGACCAAACATGGATTCCAGGGGCTCGCTGCGGTCAAGTTCTACGAAAGAGCCTGTACCAGAATTGTCTTCATCAACTATATGGCCATAAGAATACTGCATGTATGTGACCCCGATCTGCAATCTCAAAGAGCCTATTGGGACAAAACCCGGCTGATCGGCTGGTGAACCGATCCGGCTGGTAAAGCTATAATAGAACTGACCTGCAGATGGATTGTAAACCGTATGCGCAGGATTCAGAAAATCAGATGTATCGGTGGCACCTATGAAATTCATATCCTGAAACGACAAACTTCCACCAAAGTTGGGTGAATCAAATTTCAACACACCACCAAACGATCCATCCAGAGGGGCATTACTGCTTTCCGTAAGATTAAAATAAGAAGCAGGAAGTGTTCCGTAAAACTTCAGCACCTCAGTGGCCAGGCCCAGGTTGAGCGTCCTTGATGCCGCAGCAGGAAAACCAAGATCCTGCCGGCCAAATTCAGTAGCAAATGCGAAATTGGGATTGACTCTGATAAACATGCGCGGAAAGACAGAAATATCTACCCGTCGATGGGTCCACCAGAAAGCATCCCGAACCTGCTTGTTGCTGCGTTCTTCAAAAACATTGATGACCTCGCCACGACCACCCCCGACATCTACCGCGGAGAGATAATCCCAGCTATAACGTCTTTTCAGAATATCAGCAACCATATCGGTATCCATACTATCCAAAACGGTCCGGGCGAGCCTATTCAGCACTCCGCTGCGACCCTTGGCATAAATGTTTTCCAGGTTAGCATTTCCCTCGACATCAATACCGACTATGACTCGAAGTTCATCTGTTTCCTGCACTTCAAGTTCTGCCATATCATCGATCCCCATGAGAGTATCAATATAGGCTTCCATAAATGTGCGGCTGAACTCACGGTCCTTAATCACCCATTCGAGTTTTCCGGTTTCCTGAAAACCTTGCGCCCACAGCGTAGAGACAAAGACCAGAACCATTAATAATGTGATGAGGCTACTTCTTTTCACATCCACCTCCTTTTAATTATATCAAACATATTTGTATATATCTCCAACTTTAGTAATTGTAAATGAATATTTTGCGATAAGAACTGGCGCTCTTGTTTTGATCATCAACACTGAATTTGATTTCCTGAGACTCAGCATTGTCAAATGGGACCTCGAGCTCAATTTCCCAACGATAAATTTTGCGGCTACCGAGAATCTGGGCTTCACCCAGCTGTCGATTCGCACCAATTCCACCCTTTTTACGGAAGCGTCTGATGCTGTTGTTTTTTCCATATGTGGTGATTTCAAATGTGAGATAATTTCCATCACGACCCACGGGATTTACTGAAATCTTGGGTTCCGGTGGCTTAACAATATTAACCGAATGAGTCATCCCCCTTACTTCGCGACCATCTACTAAAACCTGGAAGGTGACATTGCCTTCCTCTGTGAAATCTGGTAACTGAGCGATGGTTCCAGGCATAATTCCACCTCGAGCAGCCGTGCCGCCAACCCGAATTGAAGTTTCAGATGAAGGAATATCTCGTAGTGCTCCCTCAAAGATGAACGAATCACCAACATAGGCTTCTGTTTCTGTTGGTTGTTTTTGCCAGAGGGGTGGTCTCACCTGCAGTTGGAAATCTACTTCTGCAACGACCTCATCAGAAAGGCGAGTTCCCCGCAACGTGATTTTTCCATCCTTGCGACCGCGGCCAGTCGCAACAGAAACTGGTAATCCGGCCTCAAGTTTCCCGACCAGGTTAGCTCCCTGGACAGCGGTTAGCTCCAGGTCATCAGCGTCAGCAATTCCACCAATAATGACCCTGACTTCCCATGGTAAGCCTTCAACAATACTAACTTTCGGTCTATCAACAGTGAGATTAAAGGGTGCCTGGATAGCACCACCTGCCGGATCCAATGTGTTTTGAAATTCTTTGTTTAAAGAGATTTCACCAACATCGGTCATGGCATCCATGATTTTGTGCACAATTGCCTTGTCCGTATAAGCTTTTGAGAGCTCCTCTTCGACCAGCTTTTCATCCGGCTTGACGCTGATGTCGGCAGACATACGATATAATACCTCTGACTTCAGATCAAAATCCGATTTAGGAATCACGGCCATAAAGGTCTTGTTCTCGGGATCTTTATCTCTTGGATATAACGGGTAAGATAATTCTTTTAGGCCGAGTTCTAGCGGGGGATCAATGGGATCAATGTGAACGGTTCCAGAAAACGAGTCTTTATAAAACGCACCATCTAACTGGACTTTCAGATTAATCGTATCTTTGCCGTGAATGTCCGTGGCATTGCGGATAGTGACCAGGTTTTGAATTTTATCCTTGGATACTTCCAGGAGGATTTTTTTCTGACTGTCCTTAAAGTGTTTTACCTCTCCTTCAATGGCGAAGAAGCTAACGATCGTGGCGATATAGATAATAAAATAAACTTCGACACGAGCTTGGAACTTTTTCTTGCGAGCCATTCGGCTACTCCTGTCGGTTTATTTTGAAGAGAGGTTGGTGCTTAACAAACGCTGAATCTCGTTTCGAACGCGGTTATTTATCTGCTCATCAGCCAACTCCTCCAAATGCTTGTTCAAGTTTTCACTTTGCTCTGCATTCTTTGTCAGCTTGTTTACCAGCAGGCTGGCCTGGGTGGTGAACTTTTTGATCTCAGCTGCAATCTCGGGGACATCTGCGGAATTAACCGAGAAATCTCCCGTTGGAGCAGCATCTTTACCCTTTTCTTCACGCTCTAGTTCTGCAGCCTCTTCCTCGAGCGTTATAACGAAAGTTTCTTTTCCAGCCTGATAAATTGTCATCGCGTAAAGCAGCAAAAGACTAAATTCAATTGCCAGGGCGCCAATTGTTACATACTCTATAAAACCAAACCCTTCCTCTGCTACTGAGAGTACAGTTCTAAGACCTGTAACCAAAATGAGAAATGCTGCACCCGAATAAACCAAAGCCTGTCGGCTTGGATATTGTTCCATTACTGTTTTTTTTCTAGAATAATCCTGTTCTATCGCCATAGCTGTATCTTTCGTATTAAGTCGTTATTTATATAACCTGCGTCTGCAAAATATGCGCTATCCTCAACAAAAATGCTTTTTTTTAGCAGGTCGTTAAAGGTTGCTTTTTATGAGTTGATTGTCAAGTATGATTCTAAAACCCGGTACAAGTTATATCGACTAAAACTATTGGGGGTCTCACGGAACGATGGCAATTTCTATTTTAATCTGATTTCAAGATATCGCAATTCATACGCCTCTAAGCTTTCGAGGTCATATTCGAATCTCATTTTGCCATCATCCTGTTTGAAAATACGGTCTGGAGCTTGCTCAAAACTTACTGTCTGTTCGCCATAAATCACTGCCAAACCCCAGGCAGGTAAAGCGTGATTCATGGTGAAAACATAATGGAATTCTTGATTGCCTTGATCGATTACTGGCCGATAGTTGAATCCAAATGCGACCTGTGTGTCATCAACTTCAAAAATTAGCCATTCACCGGTTTCATCCCTTACACTCCCAAAATTTAGAACCTGACCAGTGCCTGTTTTAACCCAGCTTTTCTCTGCATTTATGGGCAAAAGTACTTCAAAACGTCTTGATAACTCCATTTCAGTTTTCATGATTGCATGTATCTCAATATCAAATAATTGATAGGCAGCGTTGGGTCGCACTATCATCTCAAAACTATCAAAAGGACTGCTCTTCTTCCGCCACTCGCTCAAAGCAAAGATAATGGGTATGGAAATCCAGACTCCTTCTGGCTTGCCATTTCTGAGAGCGGGCTCGAATAAAGTCCGTTGCACAGCGTTGGCTGCAATTCGATCTAACTCCGGATTTAATTTATTAGCAATTCGAGTTTCGGTGACTATGCCCCCCTCTGAGATCAAGGCATTTATGGTGACAGTTCCTTCTATACCTTGTTCCTGTATTGATCGTGGGTAATGGATACGTGTACTTAAAATTTCATATCCACCAATTGGCATTGGTTTGACAAGTTCTGATTCAAGTGGTTTCCCGTTAAACCAGGCACACTGTGAAAGTGCCGCAAGTATTATGATTGCGCCAAAACTGAAGACCAAAACGCGTGGTAATCTGGCTTGCATAGCTAATCTCCCAATCCTTGAATATTGCAAGGAGTGAAATATAAGCCTTTGTTTGATAATAACAATGACTTAGCACCCTCTGTGATATTGAGAATGGGGGTAGAGTAGCCTAGTCTAATCCTTGGTTAAATAGGGTCTCAGGCTGACGCCATCTATTTCATTTAAAGGACGAATACCCAGGATATCACCTAGAGTAGGTGCTATATCGACGGTGGATACTGAGTCGTCCACAAATTGACTGCTAAAATTCTGATGACTAAAGATAAGCGGAATATGACTATCATATTCATAGGGCGTCCCATGCGATGTCCCAAATGGATTCCGGAACAACCAGCCCTCTTCCTTAAGCGTGTAAAGGTCAGGGCTCTGTTCAGGATGCATAAAACGACTCAGTCTCGTCGCGTAGGGATCAGAGGGATCGGGGTTCACTAGTTTTGATTTTGGATATAGACGGTAGACCCCTTCAACCGATTCCATATAGGTTTGAAGAATTGAATCAATAAGCGTGAAATTTACATCCATCGAATCCAGCATGGGGTGCTTATAGTAGTAACTAGAACCCTTCCGGTGTATAAAATCATGATTTCCATAAACAGAATCTAGCACAGCATAAGCTTTAGCGCGTGTTGCCAGATAAGTGTTCTCGTCTATCCGGCCGCCCCTTTTTTTCTGGATCTGTGTCAAATGCTCTGGAAGTGGAAGTCCACCATGATCGGTTGATAGTGCAAAGACAACGTTTTGCAATCCAACTCGTTCATCCAGACGATCAAGAAAAATTTTAAGGTATTGATCAACTTTGATGAGATGATCCATCGTTTCATGAGAATATGGTCCATAATAATGAGCTATAATATCCATGGCAGAGAGCCCAATATTCAGAATGTCTGGAGTCAAATCTTTTCCTACCTCTGCTACATCAATAACCCTCAAAGCCAAATCCAGGGTCATGCGATCCATCCAGGGTCGACCTCCAAGCTCTTCATAAATTTTAGCGTCATCCCATTCGGCTTCAAACCCAATGGGAAAGACCGGTGAATATGGTTTATTCAAATAGCGATCCGATTCACCAAAAAATGAATCGGGGTGAGCATATTCATCATAGATTGATTCTTTCAAAGATCTAGTCCAAACAGAATCCCGATAGGATTGAAAATTTTGCTCTTTATTAAATTCGTAAAGCCAGGCAGGTATTTCCGATGTATAATAATCTGTTGTCGTGAAGGCTCCCTGCCAGTTGTACCACAGCACAAGATCTGGTGTTTTTCCGCCCATTAAGATTGCTGCACGGTCCTTGCCGGCGACGGAATATACTTTTGATTCAGGGGATACCGCTTTTAACCAATCACCAACCGTGGTACCATTAACCCTTCCATAGGATACATTATTTGACGGAATGCCCAATGGCTGGGCATTTTGATCTTCGACACAATAGACATCCCCATCGATTTTTCGATCATACCACGAGTTGCCCAGAAGACCAGCAGGGCCAGGGTATAAACCCGATCCCAGCACAAAATGCCCTGGACCGGTGGCAGTATATCCATGTTCATGGTGGGCATTATTAAACATAACCCCATGGTCGTGGAGCCATTTGATACCACCTGTAAACAGCGGTTGATAATGGGTATAAGCGTGAAAGGCCAGGTGGTCGAACGACAAAAAGACCACTAATCGTGGTTTCTGCTCCTCCACTCTACAACCAAAAAGCCAGATTAGAGGAGTTAGGATAATTATTATTTTACGAATAAATATTCTTTCATCCAAAACAGTTGTCAAGAAGTCGTTGTCTTAGAGCACCTTCATTGTAATCAGGTGCTCCTTTAACTTCTTCAGTGATTGTGCATAATGATCTAATTTGGCGTGTTCTTTATCGACCACGGCTTGTGGAGCTCTATTGACAAAGTTCTTATTGGCTAACTTCCCCTCAACACTTTTAAGCAAGCCTGTAGTTGTGATAATTTCCGCTTTAAGGCGTTCCACTTCTTTTGCCAGGTCAATGATGCCTTCCAAGGGAACAAATAATTCCATCTTTTCAACCATGGCCGATGCCACAAAATCAGGCTTGGCAACCTCCATCCCAAAGTCAATATTTTCTGCGTTTGTAAGTTTAGCGATGGTGGCTTGGGTTTTGGTAAGAACCTCCAGCTGGGACTGAGAATGCACTCGACCTACCAGCGTGATTTTGTGGGATGGCGGCACATTCATTTCAGATCGGATGGTTCTTACTGCAGTGATAACTTTCTTTAAAAAGTCTGTTTCCTGCGCTTCATCAGGAGCATTAAAAGTAGCATTCACCTCAGGCCAGTCAGCTATGATCAGATCCCGTTCTGAGTCGAGTTTTACCTGCTGCCAGATCTCTTCGCTGATAAAAGGCGCATAGGGGTGCAACATCTTCATGATATCTCTGAGCACGTAGATGGCAACGGACATGGCAGTCCTTTTTTGAGCTTCTGATCCCTCATACAGCCGCAGTTTGATCATTTCGATATACCAGTCACAGAAATCATTCCAGATAAAATCCCATAGAGCCCTGGCCGTTTCATCAAAAGAGAATCCATCCAGTAGTCGGGTAACACGTCCAATAGTTCCATTCAAACGATGAAGAATCCAGCGATCCGCAAGTTCCAGATTCTGCCATTTATCTGGATTCAAATCATCAGGAGTCAACTCAAAGTTTTTATTCATTAATACGAAGCGACTGGCGTTCCAGACCTTGTTCATAAAATTACGGGAAACATCAAGGCGTTCTTCAGAGAATAGGATGTCCTGGCCTTTGGGGGCAATCAGCATCACCCCGAATCGAAGTGCATCTGCACCATATTTTGCTATTAAATCCAGTGGATCCGGTGAATTACCCAGGGATTTAGACATCTTTCGACCCTGAATATCACGAATAATGCTGGTGAAATAGACATTTTCAAATGGGATATCACCCTGGAACTCGTATCCCGCCATAATCATACGAGCAACCCAGAAAAAGATGATATCGGGACCGGTAACCAGGTCATTGGTGGGATAATAGTAATCCAGGTTTTTATCATCTTCCGGCCATTGGTGAACGGCAAAAGGCCATAACCATGAACTGGCCCAGGTATCCAGGACATCTTCATCCTGTTTGATCTTGTTTGAACCACATTTTCGGCAAAGGCTTGCGGC
>JABMPR010000306.1 GCA_013202895.1 bacterium
CTGACCAGGGCAAAAGTAATCGGCCTGTTCACCATCGAAGGCAGCCTACATGGAGTTATCGCATTCGTCGCAGGATTTGTGTTGGGTTCACCCCTATTCTATACTATGGCTACGAAAGGCTACACCGTTCCAGGAGGAATGGATGATTACGGCATGGCACTGGGCAATACCATCTATAGTAAATTTGGACCAAATTTACTTATCGGTACAACGCTTCTGATGTTCATAACTGTCGTGGTCGTGAGTTATCTACCAACCCGGAAGATCTCAAAACTCACACCTACAGATGCGTTGAGGGGGAAATAATATGTTCAGATTTCTAATGAAGGGCATGTTGCGCGATCGTCATCGCAGTCTGCTCCCAAGTATTGTTGTGGCTATGGGCGTGCTGTTGACAGTTTTCATGTTCTGCTATATGAAGGGCATCTTTGATGATTTTTTCAATAATGCTGCTTTGTACGATTCGGGTCATGTAAAAATTACTTCACGAGCATACTATGAAGAAAAGGATGTCATGCCCAATGACCTGGCCATGGAAGATGGTCCGGGAATAATGGAAATGCTCAAAAGCGAGTATCCCGACCTGGTTTGGTCTGAGCGCATTAAATTTGGTGGTCTTCTGGATGCCTTCGACGAAAATCGTGAAACCCGCGCGCAGGTTGGAGCTGGTGGAATCGCCATTGATTTTTTTGGCCCTGATTCTGCTGAGCGAAATCGTTGGAATTTGCGCGCTGGTCTACAGGATGGAACGCTCCCCCAAAAACCAGGTGATATACTGATGGGAAGGACCCTTGCCAGTCAAATGGAGTTAAGTGCTGGAGATGAGGTCACTTTGATCAGCTCAACTGTAAATGGTTCCATGGTTTTGCAGAATTTTCATGTTGCTGGGATTATTTATTTTGGTACACCACCTCTGGACAAAAGTGTTTTCCTTGCAGATATCAATGATGCTCGCAGCATGCTTGATATGGCAGACTGGAGTTCAGAGGTGTTGGGCTATTATAAATCTGCAAACTATGACGATGTGAGCGCCAGCGCTCTCACAGCGGAATTCAATGCTGCAAAAAGTGACACCTCAGATCGATTCAGCCCCCATATGGTTGCTATGCTTGATGATGCCGGACTGCGGGAATATTTCGGGTACGCAGAAAAGGCTGGTAGTATCATGAGCTTCATCATGATTTTCGCCATGGGTGTTGTTCTCTGGAATACCGGTCTCATGGGTGCCATTCGGCGTTATGGCGAAATGGGGCTGCGCCTGGCTGTTGGAGAGTCAAAGGGACACGTTTATCGAAGTCTCCTCATGGAAAGTCTCGGGGTGGCGATCATGGGAACGATTGTCGGTACAATCATTGGTCTGGGGTTCTCCTATTGGTTACAAGAGGTGGGATTTAACATTGGCGATATGATGGGCGACAGTTCGATGCTGATGCCAACAATTATCCGAGCCCATATTACGCCGACAGCCTTCTACATTGGATTCTTCCCAGGCGTATTTGCCACACTTCTTGGCGCCGCCCTGTCCGGTCTCAGAATATTCAAACGCGATACTTCAAGTCTGTTTAAGGAATTAGAAACATGAAAAACTTATTACCAATCCTGTTCCTGGGTGCTTTACCGGGATTTCTTCTCGCTCAACCAACTGCTGAGGAGATTCTGCAGCGTATTGATGCGCAGATGGTTACAGAATCCGCTGAAGCCACGTCCAGTATGATAATTACCAACCGACGTGGACGTGAAACCAGAATCACCTCGCGCAGTTGGTCCATGGGTGAAACCACCTCATTAGTGGAATACCTCAGCCCTGCCCGTGAAAAGGGTGTGAAAATGCTGCGCCTTGAGGATGTACTCTGGATGTATACTCCCCAGGCTGATCGTGTTATTCAGATTAGTGGACATATGCTGCGACAGAGTGTTTCTGGTTCGGATCTTTCTTATGAGGATATGGTCGATAATGGCAAACTTCTGGACATTTATGATGCGGCTGTTGTAGGTGATGATGTGTTTATGGAGCGCCCCTGCTATGTGCTTCGTCTCCGGGTGAAAGAGGGAGTTGATGAAGTTACCTATGCTCAGCGCAAGGTCTGGGTAGATAAAACCCGCTATTTGCCGTTGAAAGAAGAACGGTTCGCCAAGAATGGTACAACCCTTTTGAAAAATTTTGAGATTCGTAGCGTCCAAAAGATCGGTGATCGCTGGTATCCCAAGGAAATGTACTTTAAAGATGTTTTGGCGAAGGGACAAGGAACGCGAAACATAATCGAAGATATCAATTTCGATGTAGATATCCCGGAGCATATGTTTACAAAGGCGGCACTCCGAGAATAGATTAATTTTCCATAAATTGATCAGCCCTCCTTTTCTCAGGAGGGCTTTCTTATGTGGCCCCACCACAAGTAAAAAATAATCCAGTTATCCTTTTCTTATTCGCGCCATAATGCGCCAAGTACCTATTCGGTACAGCTGTACAA
>JABMPR010000307.1 GCA_013202895.1 bacterium
GAGAATAGGCTACCAAACAAGCGGAAAGCACGTATTACAGGAACCAAACCGATGCGGGCTTATATTCAAACAGCTACAAAAGCAGCCACCCATCCGGTGCGTTCGGCGATTTTAAAATCATTAAAGGAATCACCAAAGGGAACCATCGAACTTGAAAAAATTACTGGCGAAGCTCGGTATAACCTGTATCATCATTTGGGTTTTCTCGAAGAAGCCGGTCTGGTAAGGTGGAAGCTGAAAGATAGCAAAACCAAAATATATTCCTTGAAAAAACCAAAACGCCCAAAAGCTGCGGTTCTTGTATTCGATAAGGATGACATAAAAGACAATCCGGAAGAGTTCCATGCGATGATCGATTCTATATCAGCTATTGAGGGGAAAAACATTCCCTATAGAGGAAAAATAGCAAAATTGGAGATATGTCTGTATTACGATTGGCATAGAAAAGCATAGCAAAAGGAAGATATCTTGGTTGTTCCAAGCTTAAGTCGAAACGCCTGAATTGTCAGTGCATTTTTTATCTATTTTCTACGTTGCTCCTTTTGGTAATAACGACAAGAGAACTCTTCCAAAGAATAAATTCGAACCATTCATTTACGACTGCCTTATTGATGTATCGGAATTTAAGAAGCAAAGGTAAATGTCTGCCAATTCTTATAGCCGAAAAACACTTAATCTTCCATAATATACAGATAATGATTATTAAATAGAGAAGCATCAAAGGAACTTACATGAGTATTAGAATTCTTTTAACTTCCGATTTACATCTTGGTATGCGATTCGCCAATTATCCGCCTAATATTCAGGAAACGCTCATCGAAGCAAGATTCATGGCACTTGAGAATCTTGTTGATCAAGCCAATGCAGCAAGATGTGATCTCCTTGTAATTGCAGGCGATCTTTTCGATAGAGTATCCGTTGCAGAAGCGGAGATATTGAAAGCTGCGCAATCGCTAAGGGAATTCCAAGGACGACTTGCAATTGTACTTCCGGGGAATCACGATTACATCAGATTAGGTGCAACGGATCTGTGGACACATTTTATTGAATACAGTGAAGGTAACATCCTTGTAATTCAGGAAAAAGAAATTATTTCCCTATTTGCTTATGATCTCAATGTAAACCTCTATCCCGGTCCATGCTATTCAAAACATTCTTCTGACAATGCTATCGGATGGATTAAAGAGATAGAAAAGAATCCCGAAGTAAAACATCATATTGGCATTGCACACGGTAGTTTGGAAGGTTTTTCGCCGGATTTCCAAAGAACCTATTATCCTATGACTGTAAAGGATCTTGAGGAATGTGAAATGGATATATGGCTTCTTGGACATACACATGTACAGTATCCCTCTATTGTAGGCCCTATGGATCGTATCTTCTATCCTGCTACTCCTGAACCTGACGGTTTTGATTGCAGGCACGAAGGAAAGGCTTGGATCATAGAAATAGATGAAGGTAAAAGCGTTATACCGACATCTTTGTCTACGGGTGCATATCGGTTCCTTCATGATGATATTACAATCAATAACACTGCAGATGTTGAGACTCTGAGACAGAAATATAGCAATCCGGAGTCTAAAAAAACGCTCTTAAAGCTTAAAACCAGAGGTCGACTTGCAGAAGATGTATTTTCACTTCTATCATCAGTAGGGGACGAAATTGACGATAGTCTATTTTATCTACAGTGGGATGATGATGAGGTTACACGGGAAATAAGCCTTATGGATATAGACAGTATGTTTACACAAGATTCATTTCCACATAGGCTTTTGGTGGAATTGGCAAAAAACGAAGAGGATTTTGAAGCTCTTCAGGAAGCATATGAATTAATAAAAAGAGTGAGAAGATGATTATTTCTAAGATAGAACTTGCTCCATTTGCTGGTGTAAGCAACATGGCGTTGAATTTTTCTGAGGGTCTTAATGTAATACTTGGTCCCAATGAGGTGGGGAAATCAACTATATTCCATGCTCTTTGCAATGTCCTTTTCACAAAGGCAAGTCTCACGCCTGTACAATTTCAGGATAGCATTGGTAGATTTCTGCCTATAGGAGGCGGTGACACAATCAAAGTAGCCTTGCATTTCAAGAACGGTAGTGAAATGTATAATCTTCACCGTAAATGGGGTCCTGCGCCAGAAGCAGAACTGAAACTACCTGATGGAAATATCCTCTCAGACGAATCGAAAATATCAGAAGAGATAATGAAGTGTCTTGGCACTACGGAAGGAACATGCA
>JABMPR010000308.1 GCA_013202895.1 bacterium
GTCGGGGTGAGAGGATTTGAACCTCCGACCTCTTCGTCCCGAACGAAGCGCGCTACCGGGCTGCGCCACACCCCGAAATGCCTAAAAAGCGCGATAGTATATCATGCTAACTCTCTGATAGCAATGGGTTAATTGGAAATCCGATAATGCTTGCTGCACCACTGCTTCACACCCTACAGATAGGTCATTTTGCACCATTTTTCACACCCTGAAAATTTCCGAAAGACTATCCAAATAGCTTGACACCAGTGGTGGTAATAATGGTCACAATTGTGGCACTCATCAACAGACCCATGAATATTGCTGCAAAAGTCTTGCGGTACGATAATCCAAATAAAAATGCTGCAACTGCCCCTGTCCAAGCTCCTGTTACCGGTAAAGGAATACCCACAAATACTACCAGGCCAAGAAATTCCCAGGTTTCTATCATCTTTCCCTTGCGTCGGGTTCGGGCGAATAACCATTCGAAAAACCGTGCTCCCAAGGGCCAGCGCATCAGGAAACTTGAAATGGGTCCCAGAAGAAAAACAATTGGGATAGAGATGAGGAAATTGCCACTAACAGCCCACAGATAAGCTTCATACCATACCATCCCACCAAATGTAATGCCCCACGGAAGCGCCACTCGCAACTCTCCAATAGGGGTCATGGCAAGTAAAAATGTGATCCATCTAGGATCCTGAATGAATTCCTGAAAAAATTGAAGAACGGATTCTAACACTTGAAACTCCTGAAAAATGCTCTCACGAAACGTAATGTATCCTTTACCAGATGCATATGGCTCGCTTCATTTCCATAGATCACCGGTATGGGCTGCCAGATTAAGGCCATCCGTAATTTTACAACATTAAAAAATATGGCAGACTCGAATTGAAATCCACCTTCATCTGTCATCCATAACCGTCTATCAATCAGTGGATAACATCGATATCCGACCTGACTATCGCGAACTCTGATTCCAGTTCTCAATGATAGCATTAAACTGGTAATAATATTTGAAAGTTTACGGTGGAAAGGCATGCCGTTATTTTTGAGGTCACGTTCTCCTACAATCAAAGCTTTAGGATACTTTCTACTAACTGCGCTAAAAGCGTCGATCAGCCTGGCATCATGTTGTCCATCGGCATCGAGAGTCAAAGCATGACTAAAACCCAATTTTCGAGCCTGTTCCAGACCGGTTTCTAAAGCCGCCCCTTTTCCCAGATTGGTCTCATGTTTCAAATATTCTATGTCTGTAAATTGTCCTTCATTGAGACCATCAGTTGAACCGTCATCTATGACAATGATAGGATGATTTGTAACCTTCTTTATCTGGTCAAGCAGCAATAAAAGCGAATCCCGGCCATTGTAGACCGGGATTACGATACTGAACTGCTGAGTTACTGAAATCACCGGGGGATTTACTCTCGGTTGAGTGATGCCTTTTTCTTAGTGGTTATTTTCTTCTTAATACTTTTTGTAACATTGAAGTTCAAGATCCTCTTTTTGACACTGACAGAGATAGTAGATTCAGATTTTACCTGGCCCCGTAAAGTCATTTCAGCAATTCTATCTTCAATAAGAGTCTGAATTATGCGCCGTAAGGGACGCGCACCATACTCACTATCAATCTCCTGGTCAATAATCATTGCCTTGGCGGCAGGACTTAGTTTGATTTTAACATTTTTCTCGTTAGCATAATTACTCACATCATCAAGGATCAGGTCAACGATTTTAATCAAATCCTCACGTGTTAGTGAATTAAAGACCAGAGCATCGGTCAAGCGGTTGATAAACTCAGGTTTAAAGGTTTTTTTCATCTCTTTTTTAATTTTTGCGCTTTGTTCATCCCTAACAGACTGATGATTCATGCGGTTAAACCCAATCTCTGGTTGCGATAGGTTCTTCAGCCCCAGATTGGATGTCATAATCAAAATGCAATTCTTAAAATCAACAGTGTGACCTAAACTATCTGTCAGTTGGCCTTCATCCATAATCTGCAAGAGCATATTGTAGACTTCAGGATGAGCTTTCTCTATTTCATCAAAAAGTACAACGCTGTACGGATTGCGACGCACGGCCTCTGTGAGTGTTCCACCTTCCTCATATCCCACATATCCCGGAGGAGCACCAATCAGGCGACTCACGTTGAAGCGTTCTGAATATTCCGACATGTCAATTTTGACCAGAGCTTTCTCGTTCTGATATATATATTTCGCCAGAACCTTCGCCATTTCTGTTTTACCAACACCGGTTGGACCCAGAAATAAAAACGAGCCAATTGGTCTTTTAGGATCACGAAAACCGCTTCGTGCACGACGTAAAGCTTTGGCCATAGCATTGATAACATGCTCCTGGCCCACAAGATGCTTGGTAATCTCAGATTCGAGCTTTAAGAGACGTTCCGCTTCTGATTCAGCTACATCCTGAATAGGAATACTGGTAATCAGTGACACTACGGCAGCAATATCTTGCACCTCGACAACTGGAGGATCGATCTTCATGGCTGTGTTCCACTCGTCATTCGCCTCAGCTAATTTTTGGGTCAGTTTCCGCTCATCATCCCTAAGAGCGGCAGCCAGCTCAAATTCCTGGTTCCGAACCACATCGTCCTTGCGGACTCTTAGATTATCCAATTCAGCTTCAAGTTTGACAATATTTTTGGGGATATCCACATTTGCCAGATGCACTCTTGCACCAGCTTCATCCATAACATCGATGGCTTTATCAGGGTGAAACTTATCCGATATATATCTGCTTGAGTAGGAAACCGCTGCCTCCAGAGCATCATCACCGTATTGCACATTGTGGTGAGCTTCATAACGGTCTTTCAAACCATGCAGAATCTGCAGGGTCTCTTTTCTTGACGGTGGTTGAACCATCACCTTCTGAAAGCGACGCTCCAATGCTCCGTCTTTCTCAACATATTTGCGATATTCATCAAGAGTGGTGGCACCCACACACTGAAGTTCACCATGAGCCAGTGCTGGCTTTAGCATGTTACCAGCGCTGATAGCTCCTTCAGCCGCTCCCGCCCCAACCACAGTATGAATCTCATCAATAAACAATATGATTTCACCCTGTGCCTGCCGAATCTCGTCCATCACTGCCTTA
>JABMPR010000309.1 GCA_013202895.1 bacterium
ATACAATATGATCCGGGGATGGGGGGTTACTTCATAACACATGACATCTATGAAGAATGGGCATTAGGCAGGGTTATTGAAATAGAATTCCATCGGTCTAAAGATCACGTTGAGTTTTTTCAACTAATCGGAACAGAGCTACCAATACGGAGGGCTTTTAGGCAATGGTTATCCGAGAATTTGTACGACCGTATTGAAAAAGTAAGGGGGCTAATTGAGTGCACAATAGCCGATGACGACGTTGCCAGCTATTGGCAGGATGAGATTTTTGTTTCGGTTCTGTTGTCGAATTATGCAGACACATTTTTTGACCAATTCAAAAACAAATTAATGGAGAACAATCAGGGACTTTTGATGAGGATTGTCTTCCTTCTAAGGATAGCTTGCAAAGATATTGATGAAGACTTTTTCGCGATGCTGGGCATAACAAAAAAGGAGCAAGGTATATCAAGAGTTGTCTTCACGAAACCAAAGGGCAACGGTTGGGATTCGACAATTCACTTTATTTACACCCATAAAGAAGAAATCAAACCTAATAACGCGAACATTATTATCCCATTACTTGATGATTGGATTAATAAGAACAAAACGGGGGAGACGACCAAGAAAGCAGGCCAGATAGCGTTGTATTACTACACTCATTACGCCGATATTGCTGATGAAGGAAGATATAGATACAGCTCTCGTGACCAGAGTAAGAGGCAGTTGATAAGAGTAGTATTGAATGGTGCGTCAGAGCTTTCAGATGAACTGAGTGCAATATTCAATGAAGTGATCTCTAACAAATGGACCAAGTACCAGGATAAATACTACGATATCATTACGGTAATACTAAGTTCTATTGTTGACGGTTCCCAAGTTGTTAAGGACCTTCCGAGGTACGTACTTCAACTAGCCGAATTATTTTGGCACCAATCCCCTAAAGCACATTACGATTATTCTCTAGGTGTTGAACCTCATTTTGGCCTATCCGGAAAACATGACTTTCACTATTTCCCATCAAGTGCATTGCAGACGCCAATCTTCCAACTCCTCCAATCTGCACCATCTGCAACGACAAACTTTATACTGTCGTTTACTAATAGGGCCGTTGAGTATTACAAAAAGTCCGAACTCGGCCGTGAAGTGTCAGTGGTGAAGGTATTATTTGATGACAACAAGTCTGGTGAACAATACATAAGCGATAGACTTTGGAACATGTATCGTGGCACTCATGTATCGACCGACCTGCTTCAATCTATGCACATGGCTTTGGAGAGGTGGCTTTTGATGCATGCGAAGTTTGAAAAAAAGGAGATTATTGAAAGCTGGTGCCTCTACCTCCTAAAACAGACGAAGTCTGCATCTATAACGGCAATAGTAGCAAGTATTTGCCTTGCCTATCCGTCTAAACTTTTCAATGTCTCAAGCATCCTATTTAAAACAAGAGAATTATTTCTTTACGACACAGGAAGAATGTCACGAGACCAACACGCCAAAGGCACGTATTCTATCGGACTTGGTTGGAATCATGACTCTGACATGTATCAGAATGAACGAATTAAAACCTGTGACGATCCCCACAGAGGGCTTTCATTGGAACATCTTGCGTTTAAATATCAGCTAGAACAATTTGAAGAAGAAAGCGCAGATGAGTTTACGCAGCGACAAAGAGTAATCTGGGAAATCCTGGATATGCACTACGCAAACCTTTCTGAACAATCCATAGAAACAGATGCAGACAAAACTTGGCGACTGTTTTTAGCACGGATGGATAGAAGGAAAATGAAGCCAGAGGTTGAAAAAAGTAAGGATGGTGTTGTTGTAACCTTTAATCCAGAAATTGACCCTGATTTAAGACGATATAGTGAAGGCTCCATTAGTGTCGCTTTAGCTGCAATAAAACATACACCGCTAAAAATATGGGCAACTTATAGGTTCGATAGGAATCCTGAATATCAGCAATATCCAACATTTGAAGATAATCCTGGGTCTGTAATTTCGGAAACCGGGGAAATCCTTGAAAATTTGGAGTCAGGAGAAGATCCTTTCCCAGAGTTCAACCACGATATTCCTGCTTATACGTGTTCCGTGTTAATCCGGGATTTTATGGATAAATTAACTGATGAAGATAAAAATTTATGCAAAGACATCGTTATACAGTTCGCAAAAACCCCGCTTTCAATCCATGATTACCAATATCAAATTGGCGATGGAACAGAGCCTTCCATTTCTACACTGCCCATTCTAATGCAACATTTTCCAGAAGAGTGCGGTGGGATCAAATCCATAATGACACTTTTACTCCTGAATCCATGGCGAGAAATAACAGCATTTGCTTCTAGAGGGATTCTTTACG
>JABMPR010000310.1 GCA_013202895.1 bacterium
CATGAGGTTCATTTATATTTTGCCGGCCCTCACTAAGGAGTTGAATCGCCTCGTCAACAACCCCGGATTGTAGCATAGCATTGGTAACCGAGGTGTAGGCAAATCGATCACCCCGGTTTTGTTGAATGAGCAGTTTCCAGGTATCTAGCGCTTCCGTTTTTCTGTCAAGTAAGACCAACAGTCTCCCCCGCTCGGCTGCCAGGCGGGTATTGCTGGACTGGGTTTTAAGAATATCATCAAGGATTTGCAGCAGGGTTGGAGCGTATTCTTTCCCTGGCATAAGATTACTCACACGGAAATAGAGGTTGCTATTGCTGGGATTTTTGTACAACAACTCTAAATAAATATCAACTGCTTCCTCAGTCCTGCCCAAACGTACCATGGCAGCAGCACGTTGTTCCAATTTTCGGTCAACCGATATCGTTTTATTGATTATTGGTTGAGAAAATACAATACCGGTTCCCACAATATGAATTTGCACAATCACCGAAATCAGAATCAGCCACTTTCTGAAATTGTTGAAAAGTTTGCAGTATCTGCTGGCTTTATTCATTCAATTCTGCTTCCAGACGATTAAAATATTCTCTGATCAGAGCCTGTTCTTCCCGACTATAGTTTTGCTTCAAGCTGAAAATCAGCTCTTCATAAAGCAGATTCCGGGTTTCCCCCAAATCTTCGGGTAAAGCACCACTGCCAGTCCAAAATGGATTGTTGTCGGCGGTTTCAGATTTTCGCTTTTTGCTAAAGTCGCGCTGGGTTGCTGAACGCTGAGCATCCAGAAGTCGACTAAGGATTTTTTGCTGCTGCTCGTGAATTTTTTGTGAGGGACGACTGCCTCTCAATTCTCTGGCAACAGCCTCCATCTCTTCCCCGATTTTTCCCAGATCCCCTAGCATGCGAGAATCAGATCCCATACCATTTTCAATTTTAGATAAAGCTTCCCTGAGCTGCAGCTGTTGACGGGCAAGTTGCTGCATCATGGAGGGACTGCCCATGCCTAATTGCATCATGGTTTGTTGATTTAATCCCTGCTGCTGACCTGCCATTTGCTGGAGTTGCTCCATATAGTTACTGAAACCACTAGATTCCCCCGATTGCTGTAATGATTCCATTGAATTGGCAAGCTGACGAGCCATTTTATTCAAACTTTCTCGGGCAGCTGCTTGAGATTGCGAGGATTTCCGAGGATTTCTGGCTTCCAAATCTTCAATAGCCTTTTGCATCTGAGCCTGTACCATCCCCAAGGCTCGACCCATTGCTGGCGATACGGCAAAGGTTTTATTCCCCAGCTCAGTCATATCCGCTGCCAATTGTTGGAGACCCTGTATAAGACCCATCTGAGAATCCGCATAATCTCTCAGCAAGGAGCTCTGACGCGATGTTTTGGCTGTCGGACCCTCTAACTTCTCCTGAGCCTGGGAAAGTCTCAGTGTTTTTAACAGGGCAGCTCGAAATTCGGACATAACTTCAGCCATCATCAGTTGTTGTAAACTCGATTGCATCTGACTTGATTGCGACGCAAGGCGCTGTAGAGATTGTTCTGCCTGTTCTGCAGGTGGTTGAGCCTGGGACATCTGTCCCTGCTGCATGAGAGACGTCGCCTGATCCAGATTCTCACTGACCTGTTCTTTATTCATTTGCTGCTGAAGGTCCTGGACAGCTTGAGATGAAAGGTCCTCCTGCTGGTTCAGGAGATTTTCTAAATCTTCGGCTAACTCCTGAGCCTTGTCAAAGTCATCCCCGATCTTCTCTTCCTGTTGGGCAGCATCACTGGCATCACTGGTTTCCATATCGGAATTGAGGGCTTCCTGGCGCTCGGCAAGATCATTAAGTCGGGTATTCAATTCATCGATCTTTTGCTCTATTTCCACCTGTTTGAAAATTTCCAGCGTACGCTCAACACTTTTCTGAAAATCTTCCATCGCCACCTGGAAATCTTCAAGTGCTTCTTCCATTTCACGGGTATTGTCCTGTTCCATAGCCTCCTGAAGACGCTCCATGGCTTCCCTGAGCTCAGGTGTAATGAGCTGTTCCATAAGTTGTTGAAGTTCGGAATATTTGTCCAGCGTCTCATCGCTCATCAGATTTTGCTCTTCGGCCGATTTCATCATCTCATCGAGCTGTTGACCGATATTCTCCAGCTGATCTTTTAGATTTTCCACTTGCTCCATTGCTTCACTGGCTTCCTGCTGCTGTTCCCATGAGAGATTAGGGTCCTTTTGAACCTCCAGGGCCAGTTCATCGACTTTCTCACGAATCTCTTTGACCAGATCAAGAACATCTTCCTGTTCCTGCTTGATCTGTTCGTTACCCTCAGCCAATTCCTCGAACATTTCATCCATTGATGGTAATCTTGCCAACCAAACTTTACTGGTGGCTTGTTGCGGACCATCTACAGTGTTATTATCCCAGACAACAAACCAATACTGGATAGCATCTTCAGGCATCAGATTGATATCATCCAATTCCCAGCGAAAATTAAATTCCAGTGATGCCATATCTGTACGGGGAAGTTCAATCTTTTGGGTATATTGAGAGCTGTCTTCCATAAGGTAATCGGGGTGTTGAATGCCATAGTGCAACTCAAGTTTTGAGAACCCAAAATCGTCGTCTAGTTTCAAGCGAATAGGGATGATCATATTCTCACCAACGATTACATCCTGTCCGGGTACCATTACTCTGATGATAGGAGCCACATCTGTGGCGACATAAATAGGATATACAAGTGGGTCTAGATTCGTTACACCTTCAAAATCCACAAGTTCAAACAAAATTCGATCGGATTGCCAGAGCGTGAATCCAGTTTTGAAGCGTTGACCCTCAATCTCTGCCGGGATCACAGGAGCTTTATCTGAACGAAGCGTAACAATTTCGATCTCTTTGGATGCAAGACCCTCAAAACTGATCCATGAGCCCTTATAGCCGTTAAGATCCATGATGTCACGGGTTTGAATTTCTACCGGCAATCGAGTGTAAGCCGGAGGTCTAATCCTGACCGTAAGATCTTGAATTAGTGGTCGGTTTATGACCTGGACCGATAAGGGATCTGATTCAATAAAATCCCATGGTTCCCAGAGCTGCTGATTTGAAATCCTTGCAATTGCAGAAAAACTGTTCATGACATGATTCAGTGGAATTTCGAATGTCTGTTCAACAACAGATAGTGGGTAAATATTGGTATCTTTCCTGGTCTGAATGATCAAATCAACCTGATTCACTTCACGACCGCTAACCTTACCCTTGATTACCAGGGAGTCACCGGCCAGCACCTGCATGACCTCGGTCTGCAATTCCAGCTTTAAGGGGAGCGGATAGTCAAAAAGTACTTCAGGTTGACTTAATCGCACAATAGCTGCATTGGTATCCTGAAAATTGAATAAATAGAGGACGAATAAACTGCCCAGACCATAAGCCGCCTGTTTCAAATAAACTTTGATTCTGGACACGGGAAACAGCAAACCTCCTGGTATCTGCGCGATGGCTTCAGCTCCAGCCTGGACTGCTGCAGCATGTAAACTGTTTGAAATTCCAACTTCAGGTTGCATTCGGCTCAGTTGGACAGCATTAAGGATTCGGTCACCCACATTTGGTAATTTCTCCCCAATCAGACGAGCCAAAGTCTCAGGTCTGCTGCCTTTTACCTTTTGACCTTTAAGGAGCCAGTAGTATCCAGTAATCCCCACCAGCATAAGGAGTATAATGCCCCCCAGGAAACCAATGATCAGCGCTTTAGTTTTAGGCTCGAAATAGCGAAAGCTCTCAAGCCATATAAAAAAGGCTGTGAAAATTCCGATCAGCGCAAAAGCAGTTAGTCCAAATAAGGCGCCCATGCCCCTGGCGTCACTCTCGGCGTGTGAGGCAAGTCTGAACACAACCTGGTTTGTGGATTTATTCTGAATTGATTTTGAAGGCGATTTCATAACTTAATTAGTAAATGCATAAATGAGTATATTGGTGCCCATTTCCAGAGATTCACGGTGCTTTTTTTCACCATCTTTATGTACTTCCAGATCCTCCCACCCGTCACCCAAATCGCTTTCATAAGTGTAGAGTGCTATAAGACGACCATGGTGAAACAAAGCTAATGCCTGAGGGGGTTTACTATCATGTTCATGTATTTTGGGCAAACCTTTAGTAAAAGTGAAAAAGCTCCTGAATATGGGGTGGTCAAAAGGAAGTTCAACCCACTCCTTTTTTGGGAAAACTTTTTTCATCTCACGCCTAAAAGATTCATCCATTCCATAGTTATCGTCAGCATGCAGAAATCCCCCGGACGTTAGGAAGTCCCGCAGTTTATGTACTTCTTCATTACTGAATCGCACATTCCCGTGCCCAGTCATATATAAATAAGAATGGTTGTAGAGGTCTGTATCGGTAATCTTGACCCGATATTCTTGTGGATCTATACGGATATTGGTCTCTCGAGATATAAAACTGATCAGGTTAGGAAGAGAGCTTGGATTGGCATACCAGTCACTGCCTCCATCATAATGCAGGCGAGTAATGTGCAGGTCTTGTGCCTGCAGATTTGACAGTATCATCATTCCGATAATTATTAAGCTTTTTATCACGCTGTGCTATACCCAATTTCCCGATAAATCGTCATGCTCAATATCCATAATCTGGGGTAACCGCATTCGAACCTGACGGGCTTGGTCTCCTTTTTCCACCTTCAGATTGTCTCCTTAATCATCCACACACCAATCACCACCGTCATTGAACTTTTTAATACCTTGGCAGCAATGTTTCCCATGAGAGCACCTATGGCGGCTCGTCTGGCAGCAGCATTGCTTTTACCTGCCTGAAGCTCTCCCCAATAGGCACCCAGATAAGATCCTACAAATAGTCCCAACACTGCTCCTACCACAAAGAACAAACTTCCCAGAATGATTGTTCCCAGAACCCCACCTAAAACAGCCAGAAATGCAGATCGTTTTTCAGCGCCTGTATATTTTAGCGCTATACCGCTTAACACATATTCCAGAATTTCAAGAAGCAGCATAATAGCGAGGATGATCAAAATCTGCGGCACTGAAATAAGTGCAAAGTCACCAAGCCAGGCCCAGACGTATACAAAAGCCAGCATAATAAAGCTACCGGGCAGATTCAACCAGATGGTCACGGCCGAGATAACGGTAAAAAGGATAATCAATAAGAGCGTCAAAACTTCCATAGTCTATTAAGGTAATGGGGAAGCTTATTAAAGTGGACTCTTTTTACCTTGGAGTAGGCCCTATGGTTCGAACTGATAATTACAATGGAGACACGAGCTTAAATCAGATTGGAGATAAGGGACAGCAACCCTTGCCAAGGGAATGGGCAAAATATATATTCACGCGCTTTTTATGCCACCCTAGCTCAGTTGGTAGA
>JABMPR010000311.1 GCA_013202895.1 bacterium
CGATGCACACCGGTTGTGGTTTCTTCAGATACACCCTTAATTTCTGCATGCATCTCAGGGTGCTGTTCTAAAATGACCTGGGTTAAATCTCCTCCATCATCGAGGAGGACGTTTGGTCCCTTACCATCAAAATCAAGGGTCTGATCGATACACCACCAGTATTCCTTTTCAGTTTCACCCTTCCAGGCAAAGACTGGGATACCTGAATCTGCAATAGCAGCCGCCGCATGATCCTGGGTTGAGTAAATATTGCAACTGGACCATCTCACTTTTGCTCCCAGCTTGGTGAGTGTTTCAATAAGCACAGCGGTCTGGATGGTCATGTGGATACAGCCGGCAATACGGGCCCCTGTTAATGGTTTGGATTTCCCATATCGCTTGCGCAATTCCATCAGACCAGGCATTTCTTTTTCAGCCAGAAATATTTCATCTCGCCCGAATTGTGCCTGGGTTAAATCAGCGACCTTATAATCTAGCGTTTGTGTTTCCATATATTTTGGTGTGCGACCCTATTATGGACCGATTTCCTATTTTAAATGCTTTATTACTTCCGCTTTTAAATCTGTCTTCTCCCAGGGGAACTCATCTCGCCCAAAGTGACCATAAGCGGCTGTTTTACTATAAAGTGGCCGCTTTAAATCAAGATGTTTGATGATCTCTGCTGGTTTAAGAGGAAAGATTTCTCTGACAACGGCTTCGAGTTCACTATTGCTATGCCTGGATGTGCCATGAGAATCAACCAGGATGGAGATAGGGTCAGCCACCCCAATAGCATAGGCCAATTGGACTGTACAACGCTCTGCTTCTTTGGAGGCAACGATATTCTTGGCAATATAACGAGCCATATAAGTAGCTGAACGATCAACCTTACTGGGATCTTTTCCAGAAAAGGCTCCGCCGCCATGGGGGGCATATCCACCATAAGTATCTACAATAATCTTCCGTCCGGTGAGACCAGCGTCACCCTTAGGACCACCCACCACAAATCTACCCGTTGGATTCACATAAACCTTGAGCGTTTCGTAGTTCACTAATTCTGCAGGCAATATCGGTTTAATGACATGTTCGACCACATCATTAAACATTTGAGTCTCAACATCAACCCCATCCTCGTGCTGGTTAGATATCACAACTGCAGTGATTGCCTCTGGTCTATGGGTCTCAGAATTGTACTGAACCGTAACCTGAGATTTGCCGTCAGGCCTCAAATAGGGCAGGATACCTGCTTTGCGGACTTCCGCCAGACGTTTGGTTAATGCGTGAGCCACGTGGATGGGCACCGGCATATATTCATCAGTCTCGTTGGTGGCATACCCGAACATCATTCCCTGGTCACCGGCTCCCTGTTCATGATTGTCATCATCAACCCCCCGGGAAATATCAGCGGATTGTTTATCGATGGACACCAGAACTGCACAGGTATTGTAATCAAAACCCATCAAGGAATCCGAATATCCGATTCGTTTAATGGTATCACGGGCAATCCGTTGTATATCTACATATGCAGAAGTGGTGATCTCCCCCCCTACCAGCACAAGACCTGTGGTGACGAAAGTTTCACAGGCAACCCGTCCCTCAGGATCTTTCTCCAGGATTGCATCTAATATGGCATCTGAAATCTGATCTGCAATCTTATCGGGATGGCCTTCGGTTACAGATTCAGATGAAAATAAATATGACATTTATCTCTCCATTATTACGAATTGTCGCAGTCTTCCAATATTAATGAAAGTCATAAAATTAATTCAATATTAACTCGGAATAATCTCCGACATTAATTGACCTTGCCTGGCCTTCAGCAATGGCATTATCACCAATAAGAGAGTGACTAAGAATCATATTCTTAATAACGGCTCCTTTACCGACGATAGTCTCCGTCAATATAGCCCCGCTTATTTCAGCTCCTTTATCAATAGTCACATTAGGTCCTATGACGGAATTGGACACCTTCGCCTCGGAATGAATAAACACTGGGGGATGAATGATGGATCCGTTGGAGTGCTCAGTTGAGAGGTGATGATTCAAAAGAAATCGATGGGAATCGAGCAAAGATTCTTTTGTCCCACAATCATACCAACCCTTGATCTCAACAGCCTGAATGTACTCCCCGTTTTCAAGCATCATTTGCAAAGCATCAGTCAGTTGATATTCACCTCGGGTCTTAATGTCGTTGGAGATAAGCCGTTCAATCGCCTTTTTCAGAACCCGTTGATCTTTGATGTAATACATACCTGCTAAAGCCAGGTCAGATTTTGGATTCTCGGGTTTTTCTACCAGTTTAATTATTCGATCGTCTGAGTCAATTTCAGCAACACCAAAACGTCGCGGGTCGTCCACCTTGACAACGGCGATAGCATTATGGTCTGTGTTTACAAAATCTTTAAAATTGACATCGAAGACCGTATCCCCCAGAAGTATCAAAACGCCTTCATCTTTGTCCTCTAACCCTTGTAATACGGCATGTCCCAGGCCTTTACGCTCTTCCTGATAGGGAAAGTCCAATCGGAGATGCGAGTAGTAGCGATTTACATACTCTTCGACCTGTTCACCCTTATACCCAACTATAATGGATACCGAATTCAATCCTGTGGTCTCAACCGCATCCAACACATGCCCGATAAGGCGCTTTCCGGCCAGATTAATCATAACTTTGGGCACGTTCAGGGTATGTGGACGCAGACGCTTGCCAATACCGGCTGCTGGGATGACTGCTCTCATTTGCTAATCACCTCCACCAAACATATCTACCTTGACATTGAGATGTTCGAGATATTTTTTGGGATTGTCTTTTATTTCTTTTACGATTGCGTTGATATTAACCGTGATACTATCCAGTCGTTGGTACAGGGAATCAGAAGTAGTTAATTTCCCTAAAGTCGAATTCGGATCTTTTAGTTTGACACTTAGACCACTTAAATCGTTGGCAATTTTATCAAGGCTTGCCAATGAACGACTAATTTTGATTTTATTTTCGTCCACAACCTTGTTTAAACTGATGGATACTTTCTTCATATTTGTAACAATGGTGTCTATATCTGCTCTTTTGGTATCAACCATTTCCTCAGCGTTTTGCAGGGCACCCTTCATTGCGAGTAATCCTGGTTGAATATCGGAAACCATAAGAGAATCGATGAGTCGGGCTGTATTATGCACAGTGTGCAGACTAGCCTGAACATCCTCCTCCATCGCTTTGTTCAGAAGCAAAACGGTTTTGTTAAAATTACCAAGCAAGGTCCGAAAATCAGTCGAAATGGCTCCGGTTGTCTCAAAAATGTCTTCCAGACCACCTGCGAAGGTACCTCTAAAAATTCCACGCTCTGGCAAATGTTTCCCCGAATTACCCGGATTTACCTCAACTTTTTTTGAACCAAGTAGTTCCTGGTTGGAGATGATGGCAGAGGCATCACTGTAAAGGATGATATCTTTATCGACACCGATAATTATATCAACGGAATCCGCTCTGACAATAAAGTCGTCAACCACTCCTTTGGGTACGCCTGATACGGTCACCGGGTCGCCTTCCTGTAAACCACTAGCGCGGCCGACCCGAACCGTGTAATAACCTCTTGAGGAAAATATGTCATACTTTTTCCCCCACATGATACCCATGATCGTAACGGCTAGAATAACCAGTACAACAACGCCAACAATAATCTCTTGTCTTTTTTCCTCAGGTCTCATTTTCTATAACTTTCCAGTCCCATTTAATCCATTTCAGTAGATTCTACAAACTGTTTATCTGGATCAATTGGACGTTTCCATTTATTTTTGTGCTTGGTGAGTTGTTTACGCATTTTTTTTACCACAAAATCTACTGATTTAGAAAGATCACTGGTGGTCTCTTTCGCGGTCAATGTTTCACCGGGCACATTTAATATCACCTCAGCAATATAATCA
>JABMPR010000312.1 GCA_013202895.1 bacterium
ATGATCCTGCTTGTAACCGGCAAAAATACACTCCTGTACTCACTGGATTACCTGATTGATCTAACCCGTTCCAATGCACCTCATAGTAGCCTGGTGGTTTTTGAGATTGCTCCAGAGTTGTCACTTCTCGTCCAGAAACATCAAACACTGTGAGCCTGACTGCAGAAACTTCGGGGAGATCGTAGCTAATTGTCGTAGTCGGATTGAAGGGATTGGGGTAGTTAGGATACAACTCGTATCCGGATGGAGAGTCCGACCACCCAGCAATCCCAACAACCTCAGTGTCCCAGGTGGCAGTGATGTCATAGGCAACGCCATTTAAGACTTCAGTAATACCATAATAAATAAAATTGAAAGACTCTACGGTTGAGGCACATTCCACGCCAATATACCAGAGACCGGATTCCACAACGGGCACCTCTAATACGTGCTCAGCCCCCTCTGATGAACTGGTGAATTGGGCAGAACCCTGAAAAGCAAAATCTCCCGGATTAGCATAAAGATTAAAATCAAATCCTGCTTCAGCAGACAATTGAATGGTGAGGGAGCTTGCTTCTACCGGAACAGAAAGTGTAAAGTGGTGATACTGCTTATCTCCAATCCGGGTGAACTCTGGCAAGCTATCTTCAGCGAAAAGATCCATGGATCGGGTTCCCGCATTGTTCAATTCAGCTTTTATCCTTGGGAGACCACTACCATCGAGAGCATACAGGAGGATGGCCTGCATCAGATCAAGTCTCTCACCGTCCTCAATAAATTCTGGATGAGATCCGGTGACAACAATCCGCCCTGAACCGGCCCCTTCAAGACTGGATGGTTTATAAGCCCAGACGCTGGCTTTTTCATGCATTTCCCATCCGGGGTTATCATATCTAAGCAACACTTCTGTTTCCGCTGGGTAATCAATTTGCTCATTGGCATAGCAACCACCATTATGTCGGACATTTTCGATATATAGATCCCCACCAAAATCAAAATAATTCAGCAGTTGAGATCTTTCCGGGATGAAATGTCCGGTATAAGCATCCAGCAACCCAGTCGTTGTAGTTCTGCCGGGCCAAAAATGATAATAGGCGTTATTTATACCTGTCTCTTCATAATGGATGCTGGCAAGGAATGCTCCCGCACAAGATCCGGAATAACTACCTCCATTGCCATAGAATGTTCTAACCCGCTCTCTGCCGATTTCACCTAATGAGGTTCCATGATTGGTGGCAGTACCACCGTTTGTATAGATTATTCGGAAACGGGGAGCCCCATCCGGATAGAGCAGATGACCATTGGAATCAATTTCATCCCCTACCATTACACCATTCTGCACATCGACGTCAGATGTGTACAGATACTCCACGGATAATTCAAGATTTTCTGCTGCAGCCAAATATGTCATGGAGGTCAGATAAGCGCCCCCATCACTAAAAATATCTTTATAGTAACCCGGTGTCTGAGCAAAGCTTGCTGATGCGATCAGCACAAAATATTGACTCCCGTTAACAATGATTTCCAAGTATTCTGCATGATGAACTCCAAAATATTTAGGGGGGGGTCTTGCTGAGCTTGTCGAAGTGGGACACGCCCTACTTCACCCGCTAAATTAATTGAAGCCCCGTTCTGACATTGCAGGCCGGGGCTTCTCTCGAATGACCGTTATTTAAGGAGGCTAAACTTTTTAACGGCTTTAAAGTCAGATCCATTTCTATCTGTGAATTGAATCTGGTAGAGATAAATACCCGCCTCCAATGGATTACTCTGCTTATCTTCAGCATTCCATTGGACAGAATGATATCCGGCAGTTTGCTCATCGACAACCAGAGTCGTCACTTGACGCCCCATGACATCATAGATATCAAGTGAAACCCATCCAGCACCAGGTAGGTTATAACTAATTGTGGTATAGGGGTTAAATGGATTGGGATAATTCTGGTGCAATGCAAATTCGCTTGGATGGAGAAGCTCTTCATCAATAGCAACTGGATTGGTACATCCAACACCTAAAGCACCCATATTAACACCGTCCTCTCCAGTTCCCAGACAGGGTGAATCGTCTGCAAGCGTAAATACATCTTCAGCAGGATCACAAAACCAGGGATTCACACCAATATTGCCTTCACCCCAATTTAATGTGCCTAACCCAACCGAGATTCCAGCTGCTCCACCCATAATGGCCGAATTAGCAATGGTCATTGTATTGGGAAGATCCACCGCATCATCATACAAATAAATCTGATCAGGTATATTCCCCCAGAAAATGGAGTTCACAATCACAGGGTTGCCATTGTTACTTGCCAACAATCCACCACCACCATAAGCGCCAATATTATTAACCACGGTTACTTGATTAAATATTGGAGAGGAATTTAAGTGGACAAATATTCCCCCACCGGATAGTGTTGCAGTATTACTGTAAACCACGACTGAGCTTAACTCTGGGTTTGATTCCTGGAATATAAACATTCCGCCACCACTACTGGTGGCATGATTATTTGAAATAATCACATCATGAAGAGTTGCTCTGGATTCATGCATCGAGATGCCCCCACCATATTCTGATGTATTGTTGCTTATCACAATATTTTCAAGGTAGGGATTTGAATTAGTGCTGATGCTGATACCACCACCGGCAGGACCAGTACCGGTTATAGATGTATTCCCGGTTACTATCAGATTCGTCAGGGTTGGATGTGAGCTATATTTGACTACAAGTCCTCCTCCTATCCAGGCGGTTTCACCTTGCCAGCCTGAGCCATTGGTTAGAGTGAAACCATCCAGAACCGCGGCTGAATCCTCACCACTGATTATTAAGACACAACTCCCAGTCTGGTTGCCATCGATAATGGTTTCTTCCGCACCTGATACAGAAGTGAGCACAATATTTTTTCCATTATAGTTAAGGTTCTCAACATATGTACCTGCACTTACTAAAACAGTATCGAAATCAGCTGCTGCATCAATTGCGGCCTGGATTGTAGTATAATCTCCTGGAACAGTGATGACATCTGGTGTTGGGTTGAATTCACAGGCACCCATATCCGGAGCCGATCCAAAATATTCATCATCTCTCATGTTGATAATGATCTCAAAATTGTAGTTCCAAAATGCAGTTCCGGCGTCAATACAGGGTGAGTCTTCAAGCAGGCAGAATTCATCGCTATCAGGATCAACAAATAGCGGGTTTGCATCAATATTCCCCCCAAGATCTTCCAAAACACCATCCCCAAGCCCTATACTACCAATTCCATCCATAACATCTGAATTGGCTATGACTAACGTGCTTGACTCAAAATCTTGATACTCAAACAAAAGGATCTGATCAGGTACATTTGCCCAGAAAGTTGAATTTACAATTCTCGGGGTAGCGTTGCCCAGGGTAACTAATCCGCCGCCCCCCAGGACACAAACATTTCCATACACTGTGACCTGATTAAAAATGGGCGATGAATCCAATAAAACATAAATGCCCCCCCCATAC
>JABMPR010000313.1 GCA_013202895.1 bacterium
ATTTTTGGAATGCCCTTCTATTACATCGAATATGGCATTGCTCAACTTGGGGCGCTTCAGGTTTACCGTTTGTATAAGCAAAATCCCCAAGCAGCATTGGATGGATACATTAAAGGCTTAAGTCTGGGAAGCTCCAAACCATTACCAGAGGTCTGGCAGACCATGGGAATTAAGTTTGATTTCTCTGCTGAGACCCTCAAGGAGCTGGTTGAATTCGTCCAGCAGGAACTTGCTTCATTACAGGATTAAACATGAATAAAATTATTGATTTCTTAAAGGTACACCATGATAGATTTGAGCAGGAGCTTATTGACATCCTGAAAATCCCCAGCATTAGCTCGGACCCTGAACACGCTGAAGATATGCATATCACGGCTGGGCTTCTAAAAGATGAGATGCAGCGGATTGGAATGGAAAATGCCCGTGTGATGGATACTGGAGGTCATCCAGTAGTTTATTCTGAATGGCTGCACGCATCTGGTAAACCAACCCTGCTCATTTATGGACATTATGATGTTCAACCGATAGATCCACTAGACCTCTGGAGTTCACCTCCATTTGAACCCGTGATTAAAGGTGGTAAAATTTTCGCTCGCGGTTCTGCAGATGATAAAGGCCAGATTTATATCCATTTGAAAGCGATTGAAGCCTGGCTGGCTGTTCGGGATGATCTGCCTGTTAATGTGAAACTCGTTTTCGAGGGTGAAGAAGAAGTGGGTTCTAAACATCTGGAGAACTTCATTCAGAAACATTCCGAAATGTTGACTGCGGACTATGTCGTCATATCAGATACTCCTATGTTCAGAGAAGGCTATCCTGGTATTAGCTATGGCTTGCGTGGCCTGGCTTATCTCCAGATAAATCTGCGAGGAACTGCTACTGATCTGCATTCCGGCTCTTTCGGTGGTCTGGTTAAGAACCCCATCAACGCATTGGTGGAAATTCTGGCTCAAATGAAGGATGTGGATGGACGCATTCTTATTCCCGGTTTTTATGATGATGTTTTACCCATTACAGAAGTTGAGCATGATAAGCTTAATAATTTGCCATTTGATGCGTCCGCCTTTGCCAAGAGTATTGGAGCACCTGCTCTCTTTGGTGAAGCCGGATACGATGACCTGGAACGCTTATGGGCTCGACCCACTTTCGATGTAAATGGAATCTGGGGTGGTTTTCAGGGCGAAGGCGCCAAAACGGTTATTCCAGCAGAAGCCCATGCTAAAGTCTCTATGCGTCTGGTTGCCGATCAGGATCCTGATGATATCTCAAAAAAGTTTATCGCCTATGTGGATTCTCTAACACCTGTAAGTATGCAAGCTGATATAGAAGCCCTGCACGGTGGCTTCGGCTATATCACCGATTTGAATAATCCAGGACTTCAGGCGGGAGTCAGAGCCTTACAAAAGGCCTTCGACAGAGAAGTAGATTTCCTGAGGGAAGGCGGCTCCATTCCAATTGTGAAAGTATTCGCAGATATCGTTAAAGCACCAGTATTGCTTATGGGATTTGGACTTCCTGATCAAAATGCCCATGCCCCTAATGAAAATTTTAGTCTTTATAATTATCACAAGGGAATTGAAAGCATCGTCTATTTCTTTGAAGAAATTGGTAAACTGAAGGGTTGATATGAAAAGAGGTCTCCACTACTATGAAGAGCTGGCAAACACGATAACCCATGGTGCAGGGATTGCGTTCAGTATCGCTGGTTTAGTCTTGCTTGTTGCTAGATCTGCAATGTATGGTGATGTGTGGCAGGTAGTTAGCTTCAGCATTTACGGTACATCCCTGATCTTGCTCTACCTTGCATCAACACTCTATCATGGATTTCAATCAAAAAGAATGAAAGAGATCTTTCGAACCTTAGATCATTCAGCCATTTATCTGCTTATCGCCGGAACCTACACCCCCTTTTTATTAGTCACATTGCGAGGTCCCTGGGGTTGGAGTCTATTTGGATTGATCTGGGGTTTGGCTTTACTGGGAATTTCATTTAAGATCATCTTTGGACACAAATACAACTTTGTGAGTACACTTTTTTATCTAATGATGGGTTGGGTGGTAATTATTGCCATCAAGCCTTTGCTGGATGCCCTGCCCTTGTCGGGCTTCTTCTGGCTATTGGCAGGAGGTCTGGCATACACCTTCGGAGTCATCTTTTATACCTGGGAAAAACTGCCATTTAACCATGCAATCTGGCACGGATTCGTGCTAGCGGGTAGCTTTTTTCACTTCTTTGCGGTTTTGCTTTATCTAAGTCCTGTCGCCTGAAACTTGAGGCTAAACCTCAGCCTTAATCCTTGTTTTACTAAGAACTATGGCTTGATCAAAATTATTCAATACATTTAATTCTTCAGCACGTTGCATCATGACCGCCGCCTGTTTATGATTGCCCAGGCCATCATAAGCGATCCCCATTCGATAAAGGTTATAAGGATTTAACTGATTAGCTTTTTCCAGCTCATCCAATGCATCCTGATACTTCTCTTCATAGAGAGCTATAATACCATTTAATTGATGCCCTATTCCAATTTGAACCGGATTTTTCTGCTCAGCAACAGTTCTATTGAATTCATCGGCTATCTTTCTGGCTTTAGTGAAATTACCCTGGGCGGCGAAGCCCCTCGAGATATTGTATTTGTAATTAGTCTGAGCATTTTCAATGATTGCTGGCTGCAGATCTGACTCATCTATTACTTTAATTGAGCTTTTATAATATAATAAAGCCTCTTCAGGCTGATCCATTTCAAGATAAGCATTACCTATTGTAGTAAGATCAAATGAGATATTCGCAACATCCTCATGCTCGATGGCTAAATCCATACCTTTATTAATAGATTCAAGAGCTTTTAAAAAATTGCCTTCACTTACGTAAGAGACTGCCTCAGCACGTAATCCCTGGCGGATTACTATATAGTTCTGAGCGATATCCTTAAGCAGTTGAAGCTGTTCACGTGCTTTTTCAAATTCATTTAAAAAATTATAATTGGTGGCTATCCCCAAGTAGCTGGCTGCAAAAGTTGAATCTATATCAATTGCTTTTTGATAAAACTCGTTTGATTCTTTGTGTCTTCCCATCTCCAGGAGTAATTCAGCGTAGGAGTCAAACGCATTTGGGTTTTCGGGATTCAGTTTTATATATCGTTTAAATGCTTTTTCTGCTTCGCCGTAATTTCCCAGTGATCGCTGAGAGTATCCCAGCATATTGTAGGGAGCAGCCAAATTCTCGTTAATAGTAATCGCTCTGGAGTATGCTTTTATGGCAAGTTGATACTGTTGCATACCAAAATGATAATTACCCAGTAGATTGTGTAAGCGCTCATCACCTGGGAAAAGGGAAACAGCAGCATTAAGTGCCTCACCTTGTTTTATTGTATTGCCCTGAAGCCCAAACTCAACTGCCTGGATCAAAAGCTGTTCCGCTGGATTTACACCGCTTGAATGGGCTATAGCAGAATCAAGATATGCCATAAACTGGTTTGGCTCTTGAGAGTTTAATGCCAGATTTAACCAAGCGGTTGCGAAGCTAGAATCTTTCTCTAATGCGTATTGGAAATGAACGATGGCCTGATCACGTTGGAGTTTTTCAGCAAAGGTCAACCCGCGATAATAATCCGCCAGAGCAGCTTGAGAATTAGTGGTCACCGGCATTTTTTCGGTGGATGGTATTTTTATTTCCTTCTTGGAACAGGCCCATAATGAAAGAATGATCCCCAAACTGATTATGATTAATATTAAACGTGATCTGAGCATGATTAACTCCTGTACTGGTTTTACCCGAGCTCATTTTTAACAAATAGTTTAAGGGTCAACGTTTTACTGGCAACTTGTGTTCCAGCCATATTTTCTATCCGAGATCATTCATTATACTTAAGACCTGTTCTACTTCTTCTGGTGTGTTGTAATAATGAGGAGCAATACGCAACCCACCTCCTCGGAGTGAAAGATTTACTCCGGCGGCAGTTAATCCTTCATATATCCTTTCATTACTGGCTTTATCCTTATGTGAAAATACAAAGATACTACCTATCTCATTTTTATCAAAATCATACATCTTTGAATAATTGGATTCTTCGAGACCATACTCAAATTGGTTTAAAAGATTGTGAACATGCATATAGATACTATTGATGCCGCAATCCAGCAGTAGCTCTGTGGCCTTCTCAGCCCCTACCATACTGGGGGCATTAAATGCACCTAATTCAAACCTTCTAGCATCTGGACTCAGATCCTGTTCAAAATTCCCAAAGTCCACCGGATCCAGGTGACCCATATACCCTCGATATGTCAACTTTAGTTTGGACTGCAGTTCTTCAGTTAAATAAATAAACCCGGTTCCCAGAGGTGACATCATCCATTTATGACCACCCACTGCCATAAAATCAATACCAAGTTCCAGAACATCAGTGGGAATGACACCCAGGGATTGGATGGCATCCACGGAAAAGATAATATTGTGCTTATGACATAATTCTGAAAATGCTTTTACATCAGCTTGATAGCCCGTTAGATACTGAATGCTGCTAAGGGAGATGAGTCGGGTCGAAGGTCGGATAGCGGCTTCAAATAGTCCTGGAGTAACTTTTCCATCCTTACCTGCAACGAATTCAACTTCCACACCTCTATCTCTTAAACCGAGAAATGGCATAACGTTGGATGGAAACTCATCTGCATACAGAAGAATGTGGTCTCCAGCTTGCCAGCTCAGACCTGTAGCCAGAATGTTAATCCCGGTAACTGTATTAGCCATCAACCCTATCCGTCCCACTGGTGCTCCAATCAAACGTGAATAATTCTGGCGTAAACCTTCCATGTGTTCGACCGCAATATCCCAGGTGGCAGGGTTTCCATTTCGACGATGTTCAAAATATTCATCCATAGCATTTACTACGGGTCTCGATAGAGGTGCATATGCAGCGTGATTAAAAAAGATGCGTTGGCCGGCAACATCAAAGAAAGCTCGAAATTCTTTCTGGGTTATCATAACACTTTAATCCTCAGACGCAAATAGCGCTCAATTCTTAAAACAGCAGGCAGGTAATCGACCCCTGGCAACCGTATTACCAGGCACATCATTAATGGTAAAGCCGAAATCCAGGAGATGCGTTTTTATTTGCTCCTCAGAAACCTGGTTGTTCCGAAATCTGATTTGAGCTTTCTGATTCTGGATATTTGCAGTTACAGCTTTGATCCCCTCTAAGGCTAGAATTCTACCCTCGAATACCAGTTGACCGTCACTGCATACCAATTCCTCAATATTTAGCTCAAGGTTTACAATTTCTGCTTTGTTGGAACAAGACTGCAGCAATGATCCTGATAATACCACAATCAGTAGTATTCCCAGCCCGATTTTGTTATTCAGACTCAACCTCCTGAAGACGTTTTTCTATGTCAGATAATTTCTCTTTTAACTCATCAAGCTGTTTTTGTAATTTTTTATTTGGAGTCACCTTCCCAGTGGCTTGAATAGCATTGATTTGGCGCTTCAGAAACGGATAGTCCTGAACCGAAATTCGATTCATAAGGGCAGTTAAATAGGGAAGTCCTTCGCTGATTCCTGCAGTACCCAGGAGGCGAGCAGCATTAACGTGAACATAATAACTGGGATCCTGAGTGGCTTCACATAAAGCTTGAGTAACTTGATTCTTCAGGTGTGGTGGTAGCCATTCACGGATTTTTCTAACCCCCATCATTCTGGCTACTTTTTCGTCAAAAAAATGAACCGGTTTTTCAAAACCTTCTAATAGTGTTTTCACTGCCAATTCTGAATGGCTTGCTCCGAGACCAAGATAGGCACCAGCTCTTACTAAATTACGCCAACCTTTTTTTTGGGCATAGGATTCAAGTAAAGCAATGTCGTCCGTATTGCGCTGTTTTCCCAGACTTTCCAGAAGCACCATCTGGCCCCTGTAGGGCAGGTTATTCTGCTCAAGCTTTTTCAGGATTGCCGTTCGCAAAAGCGGGTGACGATGCTCTCCACAGGCCTTGGCAGCCTCTTCAATCACCATGGCATCAGATTCCTGAGTCAGCAGATCAGCAAGATGCTTAAAAGCGTACTCATTCCCAACCTTGCCTAATGCGCGGTATGTATGTACTCTCAATCCCCAGCGATCTTCGTTCTCTAAATAATCTCGGACTGATTGAAGATTTTTTCGTTTACCAGTTTTCGTCAATTCACTGACTGCTTGCATCATACCGCGTATGGTCTGTCCATTTTCCAATAAATGACGCAGTTTGTCATCGCCAGGGTTGAATTCTGCTTCGAACAGGGATTTCATCTCTGGATCGAGAATCACGTGCTGGGGTTCATCCATTTTGATCTGAAAAACTTGTTCCAGTTTGGCGAGGTGAATGACTTCTAAATGCTCCTCACCCTTAGCATCCTGCCAGGTAAGTTCAATATCCATCTCAAACAGCTCGATCCCCTTTTCTTTATCGACCTGTTTCTGTTCAATAGTAAATTTTCCTCGTCCCCTGTCCTTATCATATTCAAAGCTGGCTTTCAGGATGGGGTAACCTTTTGATCTGAACCACATATCAAAAAAGCTGTCCAGATTAAGTCCGCATCGATCCTCGATACAACGTTGGAAATCAAGAGATTTTACTGTCTTTCCGGCGTACTTCTTTACATAATCCTGAACTCCAGCCCAGAATTTTTCATCTCCGACCAGATTGCGCAGCATATGCAGACGCCAGGCTCCACCGGGATACAGATGCATATCAAACATATTCCAACTATGATCATATTCTCGAGTGATGATGGGTCGGACGTAGCTATTTTTAGCTTCCTCCATGTATGTTTGTGCTTCCTCGGCCAGCTGCCAGTGCATGGCATCCTTACCCTCTGAGTCCTCTAGCCATACAGATTCGATATAGGTTGCCCAACTCTCTTTGAGCCAGACATGAGCAAAATCATAAGATACAACAGCATCACCGAAGTAAGAGTGTGACATTTCATGAACATTGATCAGATCCATGATATATTGCCACTCCGTTGCCATGGTCTCATCCAGCATGAATTTATCATCCCAGGCAACCAGAGAGATATTCTCCATGGCGCCACCTATTTCACGATTGGCAATTTGGAAATATTTTGGGTATGGAAAATTCATTCCCAACTTATTCTCCATCCAGATCAACATCTTTCGGGTTGCCCCAAAAGTTCGCTTTAATTGCTCTGGCGTATAAGATTTGTCGGCATAGTAGGCAATGGGTATATCACGCAGCGGTTCATCCTGATATTCCGAGAATTCACCAATGGCAAAACAGGCCAAATAACTGGGGCAGGGGTAATCCAGCTTCCAGTGAGCTGTTTTAATCCCCTCTTTTTTCTCTTCTGAAATCAGTGAGCCATTTGCCAGAATTGTCAACTCCTCAGAGGCACTGAGATAATATTCCATCCAGGATCTCACACTGGGAAAATCGACACAGGGAAACCAGTATCTTGCCCGTTCTGTTTCATTATCGGTAATAGCGAATAATGGAAGTTCTGGTCGTTGCTCATCGGGTTGAGAAAATGTCAATCCTGAGATGGGATCCTGGATTGAATAGTCAATCCGGATAATTTTCTCTTCTCCTGATTTCAGGGGCTTTTCAAAGTGGAGCTTTATAACTTTGCCATCATAGGAGTGAGTCAGACTACCATTTGTCGTTTCTACTACTGAGAGATCATCAAAATCTACGGCATCCAGTTTCAAGCTGTCAGCATCAGCAACATTTGCACGGATGATAATAAGAGCATATCCCCAGGCTTTACGCTCTTTCAGATCAACTGATAGATGAATTTCTGTGTGTATTGGTTCCAGTTTTAAATCCGGCGCATAGTTCCGTATCGCTCCTGGAAGTGTAAAATCTCCAGATTGATAATGTTGATGCCGGCTGAGCTGTTCGTATTTCATTAAGCTTCCTTAAATTATTGTTGCGAAAATTTTGACAGGGATACTTCAAACCATTCACGCTCTTCGTTTGTGACAATAAGCTTTTCGGAATCTTTAAAACAAATCCCCTCGGCCTGATTTGCTTTAAGTAAATTAAATATTTTGGGGCTTTCTGATAGAAAATCATCCCCTTGAGCTGGTCGCGGAAAATACCAGATTGTACAAGCCAGGGGGTTCTGGGCGAGCAGAACCATAGCTGAACCATCTGGAGCTATATCAGCATCAGTGACCCATCCTCCCAAACTCTCTTTGCGACTGATGAACTTCAAAACATTGACTTGGGTTGTATGGCGTGTATCCATCCGATATAGTTTTGTGGAGGGTGCTGGTTTCATGATGTGTTTGTCAGCTCGATTTTTGGTCAGGAAATAAATCTGCCCTTCAAAGGTGAAAATCGCCTCACAATCATATTCCCATTCATCCGGTGGAAACTTATCCTGATCTTCATAGCATACAGGGTACCATGCCAGGGGTCTGGTTCTGGGTGTGTTGTGGGGATTTGGTTCAGGGATAAGATAAATACCGAGATCGCGTCTGGCATTGCCGTTATTCCCAACATCCGCAACGATAAGCGTGTCATTCAATACTGCAATTGATTCCCAGTCATATAGGATGGCGCCACTGATGTGGACACCAGGATATATATCGTCACTTTGCTCACTATATCTCGATTGCATCCAATCCGGAATAATTATTTTCCCTACAGAGTTGAGTGGAAAAAGATAGGGCTCCGTGTCGGAATCATTGGAAACCCAGTATACATCTGCATAGGTTCGGCTTTTGACGATGGCGCTCTGTTCATTAATTGGAGGATGATCCACAATACAAATTCTAGTCTGACCCGGCAGTATTTGTGCTAGCAACAGCACACTTAGCAAGCGAACTATCATACAATATCACGCTCTTTGCATGATGCTGAAAGTGCCTGATGTATATTGAAAATGAGTTCGACTTTCATCCGAATTGGATTAAATAGTATCATGAGTGCAAATTCATCAATAGATGTACAAAATCAAATGAAAATTTGGCATAACAGACGCTTCAATAACTATAACCATTATCTGCAAACCACTTATGGCGAAAAGATCCGAAAGGTTTCTTTGCATGGTGGTTTTACCTGTCCCAATCGGGATGGTTCCCTGGGGTATGGGGGCTGTATCTACTGCAACAATGATAGTTTTGTACCCCACTATATCGATGAAGGCATGACAATTCCGGCCCAGATGGATGTCTCCATTCCATTCATGATCGACCGCTATGGTGTTCAAAAATACATCGCCTATTTCCAAGCGTATTCAAATACCTATGATGAGCTTGACAAATTGAAACAGCTTTATGAAGAAGCGCTTGGCTATCCAAACGTAGTTGGACTTGATATCGGGACCAGAAGTGACTGTGTTGATGAAGCGCTGCTGGAACACCTGGCTCGCATAAACGAAAAGGTGCATGTCACCCTTGAATATGGTATCGAATCTATCCATGATGAAACTTTGAAATGGATGAATCGCGGACATGATTATGACTCCATCGTTAGGGCTGTAGAACTTACCAGACAATACGGGATAAAAGTAGCGGGGCATGTCATTATGGGCTTTCCTGTTGAATCTCGAGATATGATGCTCGAGACTGGGATGGCCGCTAACAGTCTGGGCTTGGATTTCCTAAAGATCCATCAATTGCATGTGGTCAAAGGCACTGTTTTAGCTAAGCGCTTTCAAGATGCACCTTTTCCGCTGTTTCACTCAGACGAATACATTGAATTAGTGGTTGACATTCTTGAGCGCTTAAACCCAGGTATTGTTATCCAAAGATTGTTTGGTGATGCTCCGGATGAGCTGCTGATTGCCCCTCGTTGGGGGTTTAACATACCCAAATTGACCCACCTCGTGGATCTGGAATTAAAGCATCGAGATACCTGGCAGGGGAAGCTTTTTATATAATATTTTGTACCAAAAAGTTTACGAGCAATTGGGAATCAATGGGTGTTAGAAAAACCTTTTCAGGATCAGGATATGAATAATAGGGACATTGAGCGTAAATAGTCGTTCCAAATTATTGAGTGAATATTGGTTCGTTTCCGGATATATGACATTAAATATCATCAATAAAATCGCTTTTCATCCCTGAGGTCAAATCTATATTCACCGCCAAGATGGAGTTTGACTGACGAAAGGAACAATTATGCAGAAATGGGCACTTATTCTGGGGGCATCAAGTGGATTCGGAGGGGCAATCTCCCGTAAACTGGCTGCCAATGGATACAATATTTTTGGTGTGCACCTCGATCGAAAGGCCACCATACACAATGTGGACGCAATCCGGGCAGATATCACGGCAAGTGGGTCTCAATCGATCTTTTTCAATGTCAATGCCGCAGATACCCGAGCACGCAAAGAATCAATCCGGGTTATGGAAGAGACCTTTTCTGAAACACCTGGCACCATTCAGATCATGGTTCATTCTCTGGCTTTTGGTACACTCCTGCCAGTGGTTTTTAATCCTGGCCAGGGTGGCGTAGTGCATAAAAATCAAATGGATATGACCCTCGATGTTATGGCTCATTCTCTGATTTACTGGACTCAGGATATAGTGGGGCACAGACTCATGGTGGAGGGCGGTCATATTTTTTGTATGACCAGTTCCGGCGGTCACACTGCCTGGCCTAATTATGGTGCTGTTTCGGCAGCTAAAGCTGCCCTGGAAGCTCATACTCGTCAAATTGCTTTTGAGCTGGCTCCGAAGAAGATTGCGGCTAATGCCTTGAGGGCTGGTGTCACAGATACACCCGCCTTAAGAAAGATCCCTGGAAATGAACAAATGATCGCACGAGCGCTTCAGATGAATCCTGGTGGTCGTCTGACCACCCCCGAGGATGTGGCTGAAGCAGTGTTTACTCTTGCTGCTATGAACTCCTGGATGACAGGTAATGTAATTGGTATTGATGGTGGTGAGGATAACGCTGGCTAGACCACTCTAAACCGATATCTCTTTTTAAAAAACAGCTCCTTTATTATTAAAAGGAGCTGTTTTTTATGTGTGAATTTTGTGCGTTAGTGAATTATTTATTCGTTGGTAAGAATCTGATCAACATCAGCAAAAAGAGTATCAAAACCTTTAGTAATGGATTCAGTATGGGCCATGGCCGTTGACATGGCATCCATGATATACTTCTTGGCAATCAACATCTTGCGGGAGTCGTCAGCCGCTTCATCAAGTAGCAGATATCCCACATAGAGTGATCCATACATCTCAACCAGGCCAGCTGAGTGCAACTCCTGGTAGGCTTTGTCATCCTGCTCCAGTACGTATGATTTACTCTTTTCCAGCAAAGCGCGGATTTTTTTAAGCCGATTGGCTAACTGACGCGCTTCATGGCGATAAGAGCGAGCCTCGTGAGCATCAAATTCTGCATCAGCCACTCCCCGGATCACACCACCAATGGCGGCAATAACCTGCAATTGAGATGTGCCTTCGTAGATATTGGTAATGCGCACATCCCGATAGTGGCGTTCCACATTGAATTCCTGCATGTATCCAGTTCCACCATGGATCTGGATCGCATCATAGCAAATACGGTTCGCTTTTTCTGAGATCACATATTTCGATAGGGGTGTTAAAAAATCAGCCATTGATTTCCAATGCTTTACCTGCGCTCGTAAATCTGTGATGGATGCTCCTGCCTCTTTGAGTCGAGCCAGCTCCGTTTCACTCACTTTCAACATATCGACAGCCTTGGAGGTGGCATAAATTAAAGTTCTGGAGGTTTCAAGATCTACTTTCATTTTTACCAGCATATCTGCTATAGCCGGAAAGTGCAGAATGGATTTGCCAAATTGCTCACGCTCTTGAGCATAACGACGGGCCTCAACATAGGCTGCCTGGGCAATTCCCAGAGCCTGCGCAGCAACACCCAATCGGGCGCCGTTCATAAGAGCCATCACATAAGCTATCAATCCTCTTTTCCGACTTCCAATGAGCTGGGCCGGTGTATCATGAAATTGCATTTCGCAGGTAGGTGATCCTTTGATACCTAATTTATGTTCAATCCGACGGATTTGCACAGTATCATCACCATAACACACGAAAAGGGAAAGTCCTCTGCCATCTCGGCTTCCATCTTCGGATCGTGCCAGAACCAGACAAACGTCTGCATTCCCGTTCGTGATAAAACGCTTTACACCATTTAGGTACCAGTTACCCTCTTCATCCTGATAGGCACGGGTCTTCACTGCCTGCAGATCTGATCCGGCATCGGGCTCTGTTAGAACCATGGCACCCGAAACTTCACCAGTACAGAATTTGGGTAAATATTCGTTTTTGATTTCATCTGAGCCATAATTCTCAATCGTTTCTGAAATGTCCTGCAGCCCAAACAAATTCATCAGGGAAGCATCACCACGGGATACCATCTCTATGGCAAAAACATACAGGGTAATAGGTAAATTAAGACCGCCATACTCACGATCCAGGATAAAACCCATCAAACCAGCTTGATTGAGGCGTTTCATCGCCTCTTCCAAACCTTTGGCGTAGGTTACTTTGCCATCCTCAAAAGTTGAACCTAATTGGTCGACTTCACGAGCTCTCTCAGACACAAAATTACCGGAAATATCACCGACAACCTCAAGGATGCGTTTGAAATTATCCTTGGCATCTTCGTAATCTGTTGGTGCATATGGATATTTCCTGGCCTGTTGATAATCATCTTCTCGGATGCGGATGATTTCTTCCAAATCGATGCGGTTAAACTGAAATTGAATATCTTGATTTTCTGTGAAATAATTTGACATAACTAATCCTTAATGCAACTGGCTCTTGTAAACTGCAATCAACCTGGGGATCACTTCTTCAAGATTTCCGGTTATTCCATAGTGAGCCACTGAAAATATTGGCGCTTCAGGATCGCTGTTAATGGCGATTATTTTCTGAGATTCCTGCATACCGGCACGGTGTTGGATGGCTCCAGAAATACCAATGGCAATATAGAGCTTGGGTCTAACCGTTGTTCCAGTTTGTCCGACCTGTCGCTCCGGTTCTATAAGACCTGCATCTACTGCAGCACGAGATCCGGCCAGCTCGGCTCCAAGTACCTTGGCCAGATCTTTTATCAAATTAAACTTTGCTGGTGTATCCGCTCCATAACCACCTGCAACGATTATGGGCGCACCTTTCAAGTTTACGCTGGATGGCTCCTGGTGCTTTTCAATAATCTGCACAGCAATCTCAACCGGATCAAGCTCAACAGGAACTTGAATTATCTTTCCCTTGCGTTTTAAATCTGCTACACCCATCTCCATTACACCTTCGCGAATTGTGGCCATTTGAATTTCTACATCTGGTGAGATGATGGTAGCAATGATATTCCCTCCAAATGCGGGTCGAATCTGTAATAATAAATCGGGATGTTCGACTTTACGCAGCGTCAGGGTTTCAATTTTCAGCTCTGTGCAATCCGCTGTCAGACCAGAACGAGTATGTGAGGCAACTCGAGGGGCAATGTCACGTCCAATGTGCGTTGCACCAAACAGAACCACGCGAGGTTTTTTCTCAGCAACCAATTTCGTAATTAGATTTGCATAGGGCAGACTGCGAAACTCATTAAGTTCAACATCGTCCATCAGATAGACGTTATCAGCCCCGTGGGAAATAAGTGTTTCTGTAAGACTCTCTACCTGATGTCCAAGTAGGACAGCGCTAACTTCAGAGCCCATCTTTTGAGCCAGAGTTCTGGCTTTATGCAGAAGTTCAAGTCCCACATCAGCCAATTCTCCATCAGCTTGTTCCGCGAAGACCCACACCATATCCTTGTTTTTCAAATTCATAAACTTCCTTAACCAAAGATGTGATCTTGCATCAATTCAGAGATCATCTCGTTTAACCCCTCATCCGTTGCCGGCACCTGCTTGAACTCTGAACCGCTCAGAACCACATTCTCAACCTTGTGAACCTTTGTTGGAGACCCTGCTAATCCACACATTGAGACATCTGCATCAATATCCTCGATATTCCAGGTTTCAATGTAGAGGTCATTCTCCAGTGCTTTATTCATCAGTTCATCCATCCAGACCAGGTCATGACTATCATCCACCATTTCTTCAATCTCGAATTTAGATTTAGCTTTTTTATAGGTACACAATCGCTTTACATCAAAAGGACGGGGTTCAGCCGCATTCTTGACTACTGTTAGCAATATGGGTAAGGGTGCTTCCAAAATTTCATAGCCATTTTTAATGGCTCTACGAGCACGGATTGATCTTTTTTTCAGATCCAGTGAAAGAATCTCCTGGGTATAAGTGATTTGAGAAATACCAAGTTTTTCAGCAGTCTGGGGTCCCACTTGTGCAGTGTCACCATCAATAGCCTGTCTTCCCGCAAAGATAAGATCATATTCTCCAATATGGTGGATAGCCTTGTACAGAGCGTAGGAAGTTGCCAGAGTGTCGGCAGCAGCAAAACGCCTGTCACTCACTAGAATGACCCGATCAGCCCCCATGAATAGACATTCCCTGAGCATTTTTGCTGCATTGGGAGGTCCCATGGTTAGGGCCGTGATCTTCCCACCATGTTCATCTTTTAAGCGCAGTGCCAGTTCAAGGGCTTCTCGATCTTCTGGATTAAAAATAGCGGGGAGACGAGCGCGGTTCACAGTGCCATCAGGTCGCATGACCTCACCTGAAATGTTGCTGGTATCCGGAACCTGCTTGACAAGAACTATAGTATGAAGTGGCATTCAGAGTCTCTCCTTGACAATAATTTAGAATTCAATATAGTCGGATACCTTACTCATGTAAATGCTTACTTGATGAAGAATTATCTTTGGCAAATATTCGCCATTCAGCGGGATTAAAAATGGTTTTCAACCACAATAAATTTATCACTGTTCTTTCTCGGGAAACTTGTAAATTTATCCATAAACCAACAATAGCCATGAGTGCATTTGGAGCCCACATTGCCAACACTGGATCCATCATGCGCCGGTCCGCTAATTCTTCACCTGCTATCAAAGCTGCCCAATAGATAAAAAACATCCCGATAGCTACACCAATCGTGCCGCTGGATTTCCGGGTCATGATCCCCAGAGGGACCCCCACTAAGACAAAAACCAGGCAGGTTACTGCCATGGCATATTTCTTATGAATTTCTACCTGGTATTTATTCACCTGTTTTAAATAACTGTCTAGCAGGCGTTCCTGACTTTCCAGCTTATCCACGGTTCTATTCCATACTCTTGTTCGAGCATTGATAGTGATTTGATCAGTAACTGGTATCCTTTGCAGTGTGTCCATAACGGCGATCATATCAACGGATGAATCCCCATCAAAAAGTGGACTATTGAGACGGATACTCAACATTCTTGCAATGGTTCGATCAAAGCGTTCTCCATTTTCCTCAATCCGCTTATACATCATGGCCGGGGTCATTTCACGATCCCCACGAACTGCAGATTCCCTGCGCCTTAATTCAAGGTTACTGACCTTTACTGTCAATCGGGTAGAATCAAAATATTCCCGTTGATAATCATCCAATTTATCCAGATCAAGTAAATGCTTCTCTCCATTGTAGAGGGTAAATATAATCTGTCCCCCTACAGTATTTGTACGGCCACTTTCTGCAAATATTGAGACCTGTTCACGCTGATTGCTTTTGGAGAATATGACCACACCTTTCAGACCATCTTCAGTCACCTCATTTACTCGAATATTGTAATCAGGGAGATCATCAATAAAGTATCCCGGGACAATATCCAAATCAGGTCGTTTACGATAAATATCCGAGCCCAGAAGACGTGCCCTGTGGTTCACATCGGGTAGAATGGAGGTATTAAAGAAAAGTGTAAAACTACCCACCAAAATGCCAAAGATTAGTGCAGGAGCCATAATCCTGGGCAATGAGATACCCCCGGAGCGCATGGCTGTCACTTCATGATCTGTTGCCAGACGTCCATAAGCGAGGAGAACTGCTACCAAGACAGAGAGGGGGATGGCGAGAGCCAGGATCCATGCCAGATTGAGGACGATGTACTCCAGTATCACAAAGAAAGAGAGTCCTTTCCCCAGGATACGATCCATGGCACGTATGATAAAATTTACCAGAAAGATCATCGTCAGCACTGCCAGCGAATACAGAAAGGGCGTGAGCAGTTCGCGGAAAATGTATTTATCAACGGTCTTAATCATCGTTCAAGTATAGACACTATCGGGTTGGATTCTACTGGAAAGATTCGGACAAATAATTGAACGCTTAGAGTTGGTAACGATTTGAAAATCAATTTCACATTTTGGTAGACCCGAAATAATACCATCTAACCAGATCTATTTTCTTCTGATTTACCTGGTCGGCCCGATCTTGCAAGTTTTCCATAAGTTCTGAAGGCAAACCAGTCATAAAGAAAATCTGGCATTCCGGCCAATAGATGGATCATTATTGCCATTTGCCAGGGAAAGGTAAATCGTTTCCGGCCGCGCTCAAGCGCGCGTCTGATCTTCCTGCTTGCTACATCTACTTCCATCAGGAAGGGCATGGGAATTTTGTTATTATCAGTCATGGGGGTGCGCACAAATCCAGGACGAATATCAGTAACCCTTACCCCAAAATGATGCATGGAGAAGCGCAGCGATTCCAGATAAGTACTCAACGCTGCTTTGGTTGAGCTGTATGCCGCTCCTGCGGGCACACCCCTGAAACCAGCAATACTGGAAACTCCCACAAGATGACCGTGGCAGTCTTCTGCCATAAATCTGGCAAAAAATTCCAGTGTTTGTGCAGCAGCTTTATAATTCAGATCAATAACCTGATTCAAAACGTGGATATTCCTATCACTGGGGTACATCATTTTTCCACCCCACCCAGCATTGGCAATCACCAGATCACAGCCGCCAGATTCATCCTGGGCAGTTTGCAGCGCCGCTAATAAATTCTTTTCAATTGTTGCATCACAAACCAGGGACCTGGCTTTTCCCCCACTGTCTTGAATTTGAAGCACCAGGTCCTGTAATTTGGACTCAGTACGGGCTAACAGCCAGAGAGAGGCTCCGTCCCTACCATAATCCAGGGCGAGTTGACGGCCAATTCCGGTGCTGGCACCTGTAATTAATATCTTTTTAAATTTGCTGTTCATCCGCCCTCCTCCTCTAATCAATCCTTATTGGAGGCATATCCGCAGCAGCACAATTTTCACTGACTTGTGCCGGTGTTTTACCCCCTGGAATGGATACATGGCATGCTGGATGAGAGAGACCAAACCGTAAAGCAACCTGAACTGGACTCCAATCTGAATAGCGTTGGTACAGATTGGACATGGATTCCATTTTAGTAAGATAATTCTCTAATTTTGGTGGATCCAGATTGAATCTCCGATGGTCAGCTTCATCAAAAGTCGTTAAGCGTGAAAATTTTCCGCTCAATAGGCCAAACAACATGGGAATGCGAACAATCACACCAACACCCAGCTCGAGAGCTTTGGGGAATAATTCTTTCTCGGCTTCTCTCTCCAAAAGATTGTAGCGCACTTGGATGCAATCCAATAGACCGGCATGCTTTTCAAGGACAGGGGTTTGTTCTGATTCTTTGAATGATTGAATGGAAAGGCCGGCATGTCGGATCTTGCCCTGCTCCTTTAGGGTAGTTAAAGCTTCCCAGGGTTCATCATGCTCCAGTTTATCCAGATCAGGACTGTGGAGCTGAAGAATATCGAGTGAATCAACCCCTAACCTTTTCAGGCTTTTCTCAGCCGCTTCAATTAGATACTTTTTGCTGTAGTTCTGTTGAATTGGTCCATAGCCATTATCGTTATCTTTTCCAGCATAATAAAAATCATTCCCGGCTTTGGTGGCGATAATCACCTCGCCCCTGCCACGTTCTTTGAGCACCTGGGAAATCAAATCTTCTGAATGACCAAAGCCATATACATCAGCCGTATCAATGAAAGTCACCCCTTCATCAAGCGCGGTGTGCAAGGCTTTTAGAGAGACTTTATCATCGGTGGGTCCCCAATTTTTTCCACCAATCGCCCAGGCTCCGAAACCGATTGTTGAGACTTTTGGTCCGCGCTTACCTAATTGTGTGTATTGCATGGTGATCCCCCTCGCTTGGTTGGATTACTCTCTGAAATGCTCTCGGAGGATCGTGTGGGATTATCAGGTGCAGCTACTACTCTGTAATTGAACGTAGGAGCTCTTCAATATCCCTTGGTGTTGACATTATTTTTCCAAAGGTGGTCATTGTGAGATCAGGAAACGCTAAAGCAATGCGATATCTGCCATGCAGCATGACTGCAGTATTCCCATTCAAAAGAATTTCATAGGGCAGGAAAGCAGTATGCTTGGGGCTACCTAGATCGATAATAGGTAGAAAATGCTCTTCTCCCGCTGGTCCACTTAAGCCAATACCATAGAGTTTGAGATCACTGCCAGGGACTTCATAAGAATATATAAGCTTCGTGTCCCCACCTTTTGACAGCTTGGAATCAATGATACTTTTTGCTACCGAAAAACTTGAGAATTCGTTTAGCACAACCACATCTTCAAAATATTCCATACCAAACATGTAGTGGTAGTGACGAATTTTTTTTTCTTCCAATCCCTCTAATGCACCAAATGGTTCATTTTTAACATCCCCAAGTTCAGCCATTGAAGCAGAGAGTTTGCTTGAGACATCAAGAAAATTCTGCTCAACATCTGGATAGTTTTTTTGGAAATAGGCATTCCCCAGATAAATGGGATTTACATAAGAGATATTCACCTTCTCATTCTCAGATGTGAGACCTACTCTAATAGCTGCGGCAAACCCGGTCAATTCTCCCACGCTCTTTACAGCCTCAATCATTTCGGGAGAATTGACAATAAAGATCCAGCGTGTTTCATCTGCTGCTGGTTGGTACTCGCCCAATATGCTGAAACCTGCCTCCTGGAGGTTTAGGCGTGTCATTTCTTTAACAACATCCAGACTCTCGGAACTTTGTGCACCCAGAATGTAGGGTTTTAATCCCTGGCCCAAGGAAAAGCTGACAACAGAGATAAGTAACAGTATCATAATTGAAAAACGTTTCATCTAATTCATCCTTTAAGCTTGGTTTTTTCCATGAACACTAATTACGAATCAAATCTATTATCTGCTGACCAATTTCCAATAATTGCCTGTGTTTTCGGGATTATCCGTATCTTGAATGCCTTCTGGACAGGGTCGAAAGATTCTCCATCAATATGAGCCGGTATGGGGAAATCACTTTCAATAGTCAATTCAGTTGTTTGATGCATTTCCATCTCTTCGACTTCATCAATGCTGCCATCATACAATTTTGTGAAAATTTGGAGTATCCGCCAACGACTGATATTCTGAACATAACAGACATCGAATTTTCCATCGTCCAGTTTCGCTTTTGGTGTAAGCTGTAATCCACCACCAACATTCCAGCCATTTCCTATACTCATAAGAAAGACCTTTTCATTCAGATCTAAATCGTTGAACTTCATTCTCAGAGGCATCCTACGATAGGTCAGGTAAGTACCGCCAATAGCTATCAAATATTTGGGGATTCCATGGAGAAAAGGTAGCATTTTGCCAATATCATTCGCTCTGCCTTCGAATCCCAAACCCATCACATTGATAAAACGCCTGCCGTTGACCTCACCTACATCCAACATTTTTGCATCATGAGCCAGGAGCACATCGATTGCCGATTCCAAATCCCCTGTTTTTATTGAACAGCTGCGAGCAAAGTCATTGCCTGTACCAATGGGCAGAATTCCCAGAGGCTTGTTCAGGTCGGGCATTCCGTTGATGATTTCGTTGATAGTTCCATCACCTCCAACGGAAACGACCACATCAAAGTCTCCTCCAACCTCCTGGACCAGCTCCGTCGCATGACCTCGTTCTTTGGTGAAATGAAATTCAAATTCAGCCTTTCGGTCACGCATTAATCGCTCTATATCCGGCAGTGCCTTCATGGTAGATCGGCTTCCAGCCTCAGGATTTACGATAAGCAGATAGCTATGTTCAGTCTTTTTATTCATTTTGAAATCCTATAGAGTTAAGGCAAAGGATTTAAGTAGGATTCCTGGACAAATGATAGCGCTAAGCTCGCGTCCCTCATAGGTACCTACATCAGGATTGACTAAGACGGAATCTGTAACCGCCTCAAGGTTGTCACCTAAAAAATTATATATACTGTCATCGAAGCGCATGTTTTCAATGGGTGCTACGATCTTTCCATCCTCAACCCAGAAACAGGCATAACGCGTCATGCCCGTGATCCGACCACCGATCATATCGCTCCAATTTAAATAATGCAGATTTGAAAGATAAACACCTGTACCCAGGGCTTTCAGAACATCAGCATCCCCGAGGTTTCCGGTCCCAACTACCGGTGATCGCATTCCCTCGCCTTCAGATGCAAAATTAGATGTGACACCATATTCCTTTGCACTCCGTGTGCTAACCAAAGTTTCTATCAATTCACCCTTATCAATGAGTATTGTCTTTTCCGGAGCGACTTCCCCATTTCCATTAAATCGAGGGACCAGACCACTACTAAAATCTTCCGAGAGTGAAAATAATGGAGAAAGCGTCTGGCCTTCATTTCTCATTTTTCCAAGTGAACTCCCACTCTGACGAATTGCTGCTTCAGAAACACCACCCCATGAGAACATTGAGATAACATCTGCCAATCCTGCTGAGGCAATAAAGGTGCGATAGTTCCCTGGTTCTATTTTTTTAGGTGCTAAAGACATTAGCTCCAATTTGTTCACCGAATCAGCCAGGAAACTTTCATAAGCTGTCTGGTTCCACTCTGTTCCGGCAAAGGTTGCTTTGACCATCTTTTCGTTAGGAGTTATGAGAGAATAGTCCAGAGAGAATGAATCAGACGCGAACCAATGGAAACCGCCTGCTGAATTGGCACTGCCCATAAAAACGCTTCCAGATGCCCAGATACCTGTTAGATCAGATTGTCCCATGGAGGGTATGATATTTTTTGGAATTTCATAAGCTGCAGGTAAATGTCCGACTTTTTCGCTAACGCTAGTTTCAATGCTGTCTGGAATCACAAGATAAGGATCATCCGGGAGCTGAATAACCTCTGCTCTGAGACGATCAAGCTCGGAACGAGCCCGGATTATATCTTCATCAACATCACCTGAAAGTGTGATACTCCCTGTACATCGCTTTCCATTATTAATCAGATTGAATCCTAGATATAATTCATCAACATTCCCGATTTGTCTTACTTTTGCCGCGTTGATACGGGTAAATGTGCTTTGCTCGCCACCATAGCCTAATCCAAGATGTTCACCATCCCGGAGCTCTGCCATGATGACTTTATTAATCTGTTTAAATAATTTTTGCATGGGGTCCCTCAAAAATGATTAGAATTGGTAGTTATTATTGTCCAGCGACGATCAAGCACCACCAAAAACCTCAACCTTGTCAAACAAGCATAAAGGACTAGCATGCCCGACCCGGATAACCTGGTTGGGTTCACCTTTCCCACAAAATGGAGTTCCATAAATTTCAAATGTATCTCGGTTGCCCACCTTTTTCAAACTGCGCCAGAACGGATTTGAAATAGCTCGATAATTAGGATTTTTCACAGTTCTGGTGAGTTTTCCATTTTCAATGAGCTTAGCGTATTCGCATCCAAATTGGAATTTGTTGCGATAATCATCGATGGACCAGGAGCGGTTGGAGGTCATAAAGACACCCTTTTCAACAGATCCTATTATCTCATCTCGACTTGAATCTCCAGGCTCCAGATTAAGATTTGCCATGCGATCAATGGGTGCCCGGTTCCAGGAACTTGCTCTAAAATTAGCCACGCCATTGATTCCGGATCGTAGTTGACTTTCCATACCGCCCAAACCACGCAGTAGCAAACCATCTTTAATCAGATATTCTTTTTCAGCCTTCAATCCGCCATCATCAAAGGCATAAGATGCGAATTGATTTTCCACGTAAGGATCAAAGCTGATATTCATTAATTCAGATCCATATTGCAGTTTCCCAAAATCATCCAGACGTACAAAGCTCCACCCTGCATAATTCCGTTCATCCCCAAGGATTCTATCAATCTCCAATGCATGTCCCACGCTTTCGTGGATCTGCAACATCATCTGGTCTGGAGCAAGCAAAAGATCCATGGCGCCTGTAGGACATTCCTCTGCACTAAGCAATTCAACAGCTTCAGATCCGATTTGCTGGCATCTGGAAAGAACATCCGCTTCGTGAAATACTTCCATACCGGATTGATAGCTTTTTGCCAGGAGCCCGCCATCCGTCCGTTTCTGGGTGATTGATCCATCCTGAGCAACAGCCGAGTAATCAGCTGAGACCATGAGATATTTTTGGTCTACATCGCTGCCATTAGATGAGATAAAGCGAGATTCTGTTTCGACAATCCGCGCTATGGCATTGGTAGTAACAACCTTTTCAGAGACTTTTAACTCAGACGTCGCTTTGATTAATAGCTCTGACAATTCTCCTGGCGAGAACGCATCTGCCGCTTTAACAAATGGAGATTGGTATGATCCTTTAGCTACTGGTCTTGCTTCTGTACCAAAGCGATGCAGACTATAGTTTGAGGCTGCTGTGGCTAGTACTACAGCTCTCTCGGCCGCTTTCTGCATGCTTATCACATCGAGACGACTCGTGGCATAATAGGCAAACTGGCCATTCACGAGCACCTCTACCATGATCCCCTGTTTGGATTCGCGTGTATTTGCTTCTGGTTTTCCATCTCGTACAAGACGAAACCCGGTATTCTCTTTTACATAACGCAGACCGATCCAATCTGCATTAACATCAATACCTGAAAGTATTGCCTGTAGATCCATTATATTTCCTTCGCATAAATCAATCATGCTCCAGCAGAGTTGAGGGAGCGGTACAAAACTAAGTCTTGGCGGTTGTACAATCAAGGAAAGCGTGTCGTATCTCAAGCACTCCTTGTATATATATTAATTTTAAATTAATGCATATCCATCATGGTAAATACGAGTCCAATTAGCGTATAGCTGACTATATGTCAGAGCTTAGTGACGTTTTAAATTGACCTTTCGCAATTCTATTTTTTTTGGCGGGATTATACATTTTATCTAATCAGAGGTATATTCTCTCAAAGCTTAAATTTTTTCCTATATTGGGGCGTTCTCTAAACAATAAATAAAAAAGACCGGATTCTATGAAAAAATTAATCATTTACAATCCCTGGGCTGGGCACGGATTTGCAGGTAAAATCCTACCACAAATCAAAGCCTACCTTGAGGAAATAGAAATGCCATGTGATATTTTAGTGACAGAACATCGTGGACACGGCATCGACCTTGCAAAAGATGCCGATTTTAGCCAATATTCCGGCGTACTGGCCGCCGGTGGTGATGGAACTCTATTCGAAGTAATCAATGGATACTATCGTAACGCTTCAGCCACACGTTTGCCAATTGGAGTGATCCCCATTGGAACGGGAAACGCTTTTGTTAGAGATATGGATCTGCACCATCACGACTGGAAACCGGCTCTGGATATCATCAAAACTGGTAAAACGCGGAAAGTTGATGTCGGTCATTTTAATACCGAAGGTCAGACCTGGTATTACTTAAATATCCTTGGATTAGGGCTCGTGGCGGATATCGGGGCAACGGCACTAAAAATGAAAGCCCTGGGGAATGTCTCATATACTCTGGGTAGTCTGTATCATATTCTTAAGCTGAAACCATTCAATATTAAAATAGAAATTGATGATTTAACCCTGGAACGCGAAAATATTTTTGTGGAAATTTCCAACACGCGTTATACCGCCAATTTTCTTATGGCACCTGATGCAAAAACCGATGATGGGCTTCTGGATGTGACCCTCTTGGGTCCAAAAAGCCGGATCGGATTGATAAGAAGTTTTCCAAAAATAATCACAGGTGACCATATCCATATGGAGGAAGTGGAAACCTTTCAAGCCTGTCATATCAGGGTGGAAACAGATATCCCGAAAATTCTGACACCAGATGGAGAATTGATGGGTTCTACCCCCATAGATATTGATTGCCTAAAACAGGCCATCGATGTCTTCTGGATATGAGAGCCCTCAAGTCCCTTTATTATTGGATAGTGGCGCTGGGCTATTTTGGTCCAGTGCTTTTTATATTGATATTGAGATCATATATACAGAAACCTCAACAATATGATCCCTGGTTAAAGCGCAGAATCATAACATTATTCAAGATTTTAAGAAGTGAACCCCATGTTGAATTCAGCGAGCCACTCCCCCTGGACCAACCGCTCATTTTTATGGCAAACCACACCAGTTTGATTGACATCCCCCTACTCAAAGCCAGCATTCCAGCATATTTTATAGGAATTCTGGCACATCTACAATTCAGCTATTTTATGTACGGACCTGCTGCCCGCCGCATTGGTAGTATTCCCATTGACCGTGAGAATATTCGACTTTCACTTAAAAGTTTTGATAAGGCCAGAGAGTTGCTACAGCAGGGCATCCATATTACTGTCCTTCCAGAGGGAAGCAGATCAAAGGATGGGCATCTGATGCCCTTTAAAAAATTACCTTTTCGCTTTGCAAAGGAAAGTAATGCAGCGATCGTCCCCATGGCCATTTCGGGTGTCTTTAAAATGAAAAACAAGGATTCACTCCACCTGACTCCCGGAAAAATTATCATTCGTTTTGGTTCTCCGATTGGAGTGGCTAAAATTGCTTCAATGGAAACAGAGGACTTGATGGAAGTGACCCGCAAGGAAATATATTCTCTCCTGGAACCTTTTGAAGCAGGTGAATCATGATAAACCGGAGGGGTATCCATTAAAGATTAGAGGTGAAGAATGGTCAAATATATCAAGGGCTTAGTCCAATTTGTTGCATTAATTGGAGTCATCAATATGTGTAGTACGGTACCAGCAAGTCATGATTTTGTATCAGAGCAAAAAAAAATAGACGCCTTGATTCTGAGTGGTGAATTCACTGCCGCGACCCAAATCATAACAAATTATCTTGAGCAAGGCGATCTCACTGGATCAGAGCGGGCTCGATATCTTTTCGAGATTGAGCGCCTGAATCGAATACGAAAAGATTTTACAGTCGGTCGAGCTGAAGTCCTTGAATATATAAAGCGTTATTATCCCCAGGTATCTGACTCGAATATGGCTGTTTGGGAAGCTGCAAAAGCGCTTGAAGTTATGACAATTGATGGGCAGGACCTGTATTTCAATCGTGCTGCTCGCAACCTGTTCCGCATCGATCCTGAGATGAAACAAGTGTGGAATACACAGCACCCCGATGCCGAAATCACATCTGGATCCGGGGCAAAACTGGATCTGGATCTTCATAATGCAGCGGTAATTCAGGATGCTATTGCTTCAGGGGATATGTATGTCAAACCGAAAAGATTGCGCATAAAACAGAGTATAGTGGTGAATGCGAATGTTGTACCCGCAGGAGAGATAATCAAATGTTGGATTCCTTATCCGCGCCTCATTCCCGGTCGTCAACAGGACATCGAATTTATTCAGAGCCAACCAGAGACCCATCAACTGGCACCAGAAGCTGCCTTACAACGTACAATCTATTTTGAAAAACTAGCAGTTGCTGACCAGGTAACCCTTTTCAGCACAGAATATGATTTCACAAGCCATGCCGTTTACCGGGAAATTGACCCTGATCGTGTGACAAAATTACAGTCCTTGGAGTCCCTGGAAGCTAATTTACAGGAGGAATCTCCACATATTGTCTTTACGCCCGCTTTGCAGAAGCTTTCACAAGCAATCATAGGCGATGAACAGAATCCTTATCTTAAGGCACGCTTGCTCTTTGCCTGGGTAGATGAGCATACTCCCTGGGCATCAGCCCGGGAATATTCTACAATCAGGTGCATCCCTGAGTATGCCTTTGAGAATGGTCATGGAGATTGCGGGATTCAAACTTTATTGTTTATCACACTGTGTCGGATGAACGGTATTCCAGCACGCTGGCAATCTGGTTGGGAATTACAGCCTCCCAACGATAGCATGCATGATTGGGGAATGATTTATTTTGAGCCTTATGGTTGGGTCCCCATGGATGTCACCTACGGACTTCGTCAAAGTGAGGATGTAAATTTGCAATGGTTCTATCTCAGTGGCATGGATAGTTACCGTATTATTTTTAACGATGCCTACTCCAAATCATTTATCCCGACCAAATCCCATATCCGTTCTGAAACGATTGATAGCCAGCGTGGTGAGGTCGAATGGTCCGGTGGGAATTTGTATTTTGATCAGTGGAGCTGGGATTTCGAATGGGAAATCCTTGAATAAATAATTAGCATTCATACGCATCAAGGGTCAGGTATTTGTCTCTGATATCCTCAGATTGACACTTCAGATTAATTATAATTGGGATTAAAGATGTACTTTGCTACAGCCAGCGAGACGCGCTAATAGGCTGGGCTCTGAAGCCGAAAATTCATTTTATTCCGAGCTAGGTGATTCATCCATATTTCGTTCAACACGATCTCGACCATTTCCCTTGGCCTGATAAAGAGCTCGATCGGCTGCCTGCAGCAGCAAACCTGGCTGGCCAGCTAGATCTGGAACCAGGGTCGCGACTCCCAGACTTAGGGTCACCATTGGGGCCACCGGGGAAGATTCATGTTTGATGTTTAGATCGCGAACACATTTTCTGATTAATTCTGCAATCTGAATCGCTCCCTTGACATCGGTTTCAGGTAGGATAATGCAAAATTCCTCACCTCCGTAACGTGCTGCAAGATCACCGGGACGATTGACAGAGTCTTGGATGGCAGTAGCTACTCTAACAAGACAATCATCACCCTGTTGATGACCATAGGTATCATTATATAATTTAAAATGGTCGATATCGGACATCACGACGCTCAGGGGTCGCTTATCACGCAGCATACGTTTCCATTCGCGATCCATTTCCTCATCCAGACGTCGACGATTAGCAATTCCTGTGAGACCATCTACCCGTGATAATTCTTTTAAACGGTCGTTGGCAATCTCTAATTCAGTCGTCCGTTCTTTGACAAGTTCTTCCAAATGGTCTTTGTGATTCAAAACTTCCCGTTCGGCTGATTTGCGTACTTCAATTTCTGAGTGGTATGCGACATTGGTCCTTTCAAGTTTGATACGCTGAGTATCAATTGTATCGTAAGCCTTTGAGAATCTGACCGAGATTAAAAACGCCTGTGCCAGGATGAATATCAGTAAACCCAGAGATATAAAATGACCTGTTTGTATAACATTTGAGACATACAGGATGTCATTCAAAAAGGTCACAGCTATTGCCAAAAAACCCATAAGCACCAGGGCTGATCCTTCTTCACCCCGCAGAAACGCAAGGCCGAGGCCATAAATCACATAAAGCATTGCCAGGAGACTAAAAGGTTGGAAAAAAAGAAGCGACAAGGAAAAAACTTCTACACCTGTAAATAATACGATGAGAACAAAAATAGAGGATATCGCTAATACGGTTTGAGCCACCCACTTATTAATCTCATCAGGAAATTGTAAGCGAATGAAAAGGAAAAAGATAGGGATGCCCAGATAAAAGGTCAGGTATTCAAACTTGACCTGAAAATGCCAGGGCAGAGAGGGCCATAATTGGTGCAGAAATATCTCACCTGTCGTTAATGTCCGCATGGCAATTATCAGGCAAAATATACCAAAGTACAAAGCCGCTTTGCCGTGTGTGCTTAGCGAAAAAACGCCAAGATGATATATTCCCATGATAAGGATAGCACCAACCAGGAATAGTTCCATGGCGATCCGGTTTTCACGACTGCCCGCGATATCATCGCTGGTACCGAAGGAGATGGATTCCCAAAGTCCTCCCAGGCGGTGGTGGTGATTTGAAACATCTACTCGTAGTCTGATCTGGCTGGAATGGAATCCCAATTCATAGTTGCGAGGTTGATAAGCTGGTCGGGCTAATGCAGGATCATTAGAGCTTAACCCGATGCCCCCGATCACTTTTTCGTTGACAAAAAGATTATAGGCTGTACCGGCAGTGGGAAATCCCAAAGCGTAGGAAAAATTTGATTCAGGTAGTAAGATGGTGAGATAATATGATCCGGAACCGTGGCCGGGAAGTTTTTGACCATTATAATCATATCCATTCCAGGAATCTGGAACCTCTATCTCGATGTAGTTTTCCTGATTTGACTCCTCATCAGAGATACTATCATTCCAGATAAACCGCCATTCCCCATCAAGACTAATAGGGTCATCAAAATTGAAATCTCGAAGATCCATTACCCCATCAACAGCAGAGAAGTCGTCAGAACTGCCACAACTTATGAGCATCAGTGCCGCAGCAATTATACTTAACACGAATATGGGATATGATAGTGATCTCATCATCTAATATGCCTTCGAAAAGGACTACCCGGATAATCCAAATTATCGAATCAAAAAATATAAGGAATGCATGCCCGTATCAACACCTTATAATCTGAATAGCTAACTAATTAATTTTGATATATATCGTAGCTTATCTGGTTTGGAAATACAAATACAAATTGGCTGCCATGCGTCCGACTACAAAAGCTGTGGCAGCGGCGGTAACACCAATCATGTTGAATTGAATGATAGCTACATAGAGAACAGTAATAATACTGAAAACTTCGATCAGGGTTGCGCCGGTGATGGGACTGGTCCTACCAGATTGGACTAAAATAGCTCTCTGAAAAGATATAAGTACCGTTGAAGCAGGAAATATACCCATTATCATGAGCGGGGTGAGAGCCAGGGTTGTAAGAATCGGGCTTAAGCCGCTGACTTGAGAAAACCAGATTCTGGAAAGCGGTGTAAAGGCAGTCAAGATCAGTCCCAGCGCCAGGCCTATACCGAGATAGGTGGCAAAACGTTTGATGACTCGATCATTTTCTTTGCTTTTTCCCAATAAGGTAATCGCTGCTTCCTGAAAGGATAAACCAACCCCCCGAAATAAAAACACGAAGGAGCCCACCACGGGTAGGACGGCAAGTGATTCTAATGCCAGTGCACTTTTGCCGATAAAAAAAGTTACCAGAGGATGCACACCAAGTGTCAACATGGAGGTTAGTGCCAGAGGGTAATAGAAGATGCTGATTCTCCGAAAGCTTAACCCTGCTTGTGGCAGCGTCAAACTTTCATTGTTTTTTAATTTCTTCAAAATTGGCTGAACCATAATGCGGGTGCTAATGGCTTCCATGATTACACCGGATGACAAAGCTGCAGTTCCTATATAAACACCCGGAATACTGGTGAAAATAAATAAGCCCGTGGCAGTGGCAGACATGGATATCAGACGAACAAAAGTACCATAGGCTACTCGTCGTGTTGCATGATTGCGAATGAGAACACCCTGATAAAAGCGCCTAAATCCAATTGCTCCAGGCCAGGGGATCATGATTATCGTTCCGATATGGGTCAGCTGCGCTACGTTTTCTGGTAGCCCAATGAGCTCAATGGTAATGAAAAAGAAAAATTTAGGGATGAGCAAAATCAGCATGAGACAGGTGATGATCACATTCAAAGTCCAGGTAAATTGGCGTAGTTTTTTCAGTGATTGAAAATCCTTTACCAGTGTGGTTGAAGCCGTCATCATCATAATCACTGGTGCTTCGATTATGAGAGCAAAGGAAAAAGTGACGCCATAGGCAGCAAGATTAAATTTTGGATCTGTGAGTCGGGCAATGATGGCTGCGATGAAGGGGCCTTCCAGGGACATCATCAACCAGGTACCGGCTAGTGGTAGCCAAAATCTTAGAATTTTATTTGTGCTCAGCGTTTCCATTATCACTGGAATCTAGAGTTGATCAAAGAGAATGCTCAGATTTGTTTGGAATATTTGGGAGAGTACCGAAGACAGATAAATCTTTTTATTCAGTTTACTTGTATTGGAATTCAGCAACCATGGTGGATTGTGGTTCCACCGAAATCGTAAAAAATTGGCTATTGTTAGCTTCATCATGGCGCAGTTTAAGTTCCATATCAACAGTTTCTACTACATCGCGCTGACCAAGTTCAACAGAAAAAAGCTCAGGTGAGTGAGAGGCGACAGCCCCAGTGAGTTCCAGTGACCGCCGGGCACTACTTATGTTGATCTGTATTGATTTGGCGCTCTCATCCTGATTGCATACAGTTAGCACAAGCTTTTCACCATTGTCAAATGCCAGCGCATTAAAATTATGTTGGGGATCGTACGAAGCCTTCACTACAGAGGCATTATCAGGAATACGCTTCATCAAGTTCGCAAGTAGCGTAAATACTGGTTTTGCCTCACCGTTTAAATCCAGCAATCCCCAGGACTGTTTTTTAAATTTCACATCAGCAGGTGCATCATACATCTGATAAATAAAGGGGATTACCGCCGCTTGCTTTAACAAATCGAGCGTGTTTGAATAAACTCTCAATGCGTAGGGCATTGTAAAGCTCGCGCTGTAATAATAAGTCTTAAATGTACTCAAATTACCCTGCTGGTCATAAGCACCTGGATCGGGGTATTGGATTTTTCCAAAATTAGTTTCTGTACTTGCATATTCTGAAACAAAGATTGGTTTTCTGGATTCGATGGTGTCCAAATATTCGGTGAGTTGATTGAAGGCCACACTCAGATTTTCATCGTCAATTCGGTTTTCCCACATTTGAACAGTCCAGAAATCAAGCGTTTCGAAGACTTGCTCATCCAGATCCATATACCATGTTTCCATATCTCCTGAAATTCCTGGAGTGGAAAGTCCCGGTCCAACAATCCCAACCTGATCAAATCCCCTGAGAGTCAACTCTTCCTTAGTTGCATGTACAAGTGCATTATATGTATCTGAAGACATGGGTAGCGAATCGCCCGGGGCAATATCCGGAACATCTAACAGCTCAATATAATCAGCCGGTACTTCCTGATAGAGCAATTCATCTACTTCCTCAGCCCACCACCCGGCGAAACCTTCAATATCTACCAATTGACCATATTCATTGGTGAAATTAGCAGGGATAGCATCCAGACTATAAATCCATTTTATGTGTAGCCTTTGGGTGGATCCTCTTAAAGCCAGTATGTCGTCCCAGTTATCACTCACTCGCTTGACTCTAATATATTTGACTCCGAGTTCATTAAAGGTCTGGAGTGCCTTCAGTCGGCGACTATAAAAACTAATGGGAACATTGGCTCCCATGCCCTCGAACTTTCCCAGCTCAGTACTTAGATCAATTTCCACCGGGATATATTCCCCTTTTTTCCGATCACCAAAAAAACTACAGGACCACATTAAATTATAAATAAGGAACAATATTATTGATTTTGCTAGGAGCTTGGAAAATCGTTCGGATGGCATGGATTTAATTTCAACCACCCAAGCAAGGAATCAACTAAAACATGTCCTACTCAGAAATTATTACGAACTCTTATGGATTATGCCAACATGAATTTCAGTTGGATGTTTGTGAATTTATTGATGGTCAGCCAATTGTGTGACCAGTGTTGACAATGGGGATGTGTAATTTAGCTGGATTAAAAACCAGACTTACCTTCAGGGTCAGAAATGAACTCAGTTTTTTATTCGCTCAAGTTCCTTTTTTGTCTCTTCGTAGCCTTTCTCGATAGCAATTTCAGCTTCCAAAAAGTTCCAGGCTGCCAGACCTGTACTCACGTTGATCAACACATCTGGTTGAGCTATCTCAACTTGCGTAGCTGCAATGAGTGCCATTGAAAGTATTACTGTCTCATGAGCAATTTCTGCCAGATTGGGTTTTCCGGCGGTGTACCAGGGTTCATTTGACCTGGGGATTCTCCAGGTTGATTTGCTGCTCTCGAGATCATCCCCGTGCAGATAGGTAAAAGTCTCCTTTTGATTCATGCTATCAGGGAAGGCCAGAACGTTTACTGCAATGATGTAGTCAGCACCCATGCTACGGACCACATCAATGGGCACAGGATCTATCATACCACCATCAACCAGAATACGGTCACCAAAAGACATGGGGTTGAATAAAATTGGGATAGAGGAACTGGCTCGGGCTGCATTAGCCAGGCTGCCCTGATTAATGACGTAGAGATCGCCTTTTAAAATATCAACAGTGGTTGCGGCAAAAGGAATCGGCAGATCTTCAATTTTTTTATTTCCGTACAAATCCTCTAAAAAGGCTTTGATCTTCTGACCATCGATAAACCCTCGCGTAGGAAAAACTGGATCCAATAAATGGAGGACATCGATCCAGTTTGAGTTTAGGGCAATCTCTAAAAGGGTATCCGGGCTGAGACCAGCAGCATAACTTCCACCTATGATGGCACCCATGCTGCTCCCGGCAATCATATCCACCCTGACGCCAGATTCTTCAAGAGCTTTGAGGACACCAATGTGTGCGAATCCCTTGGCAGCACCGGCTCCCAAAGCCAGACCAATTTTAAAATCCTGTTTGGCTTTGCCCTGAAGAACCAGCCGAAATCGATTATCCAAATCAGGTGGATTTAGTGCTGCTGCAGTGGATACTCCTGCAAGAAAAAGGCTAAAAACAATTTTAAGAACTTGTACGATGCCAGCCTTTAATTAATCATAGATATTATTCAGGATTGCCGCCAGATGAAAGCCACCTTTAAGGAGTCTGTCTTCCATTAATTCGCGGTTTTTGTAAATGTATTTCCAGGACAGATTTCCATTTCCTATGTCATAAACCTGTTCATGGAGCGAACGCGATTCGTTGATAAATCCTACGACATTGGGATCCATAAGTATGGTTTTTTGCTCTGGGGTCATACCCAATTGGATCTGTTGGGCATATTCGGTGTAGCTATATTGCATATTATCAATCATCTGTGAATCCCAAACCCGGTGCAGGTTGGTTTCCTCCCTGAACCAGGTGACATCCACACTGTTTCCACCCCTGTCAGTTCCGTTACCTACATGCAGGGGTTGGTGAAGATCACCCACAATATGCACAACAAAACGCAGAACATCGATGTGGTCCTTTTTACCTAGTATTCCCCCTTTTAACATTTTCGAGAATTCATTGAGCTTCTGGACAGCACGCCCCCCGGCTTCAGGACCCTCATAACCCTTGCCTTCAATAATTGTGCAGTAATGCCAGTCATGAGAATGATCCCAGGTAGAATCAGATTTAATATCATCTGCCCAGTTGGCGATTCTGGCAAGATCTGAGTGTCCTAAAAATAGTGAAATTTGCTCTTTAGCTTTTGGGCTAAGATTTTCCTCAGCGATTATACCAATTACTCGATGGCCTGTTTTCCCCCAGCCAAAGACGAGTGTGGCGCTGAGCATTAAGATAATGAACTGTCGCACTATGATCTCTCCTAATAAATGTTATAGCGTTGAATCTAATGTGTGCAGGTATAAACTCATTAAAAAAATCATCCGAAAGCCGATGCTGAATCCGCTTCAGAAAAATTAAATGTCATGCCATATAGAATTCCTGCCTACTCTGGCTCCCTCTCAAATCGTGATTTGAATAACCAGTGAGTTGTTGAATAATACTACACAACAATATATTTATTACGAACCTAAGATATTGTTTTATTTAAGTTAGTATTGTTCTTTGGAGAGTAATGGTGTTTTTATACGTTTTATTAAGAATCGCCTCGTGTCTATCAAGACCAAACTAGCAATTTCATACTTCATACGATCATAATAACTAAACTATACTTATTATTATCATATACTTAGCAACTATTTATCAATTAGAATTATTGTGTTGAAATTATCAACAGGTGCTGAATAATTAAGCAGGTTCGAAAAATGGTCCCTAGATTGGTTCTGAGGAAGAATACTTCCGCACTGCTGAATATATCAACACATTATACACTTGATTGAAATATAGTAGCACTCACGTATATCACTGATTCTAAACCATTTAACAACTCATAATCCACCTGGCACTGCTATTGAAATAAATAAGGTGAACAAAAAGGAGGTTCATCATGGTCATATTATTTGTCGTATTATTCGTCGTCATTGCCTTTTCAGTAGGGTGGTATCAGGATCGAAGACGACTTGAAGCGATTAGCGCTTCACCTATTGTTAAAAAACAAGCCTACCAATTCAAGATAGAAAATCTGAAGATTCCAGCGGGAATCTATTTTAGCCCTACTCATAGCTGGGCTCATTTGCAGACCAACGGTCGTGCAAGAATTGGAGTTGACGCATTTCTCCATGGACTCACAGGTGTGCTTTCGCAGGTGTCTGTTCCTGATCAGGATAAAACTATCCAACAAGGTGATCCATTATTTAGAATTATCCATGAAGGTAAGAAATTGGTGATCTCGGCTCCTGTATCAGGAAAAGTAAAAGCGATTAATTCGGAAGCCCTCCAAAATATGCGAATGATTCATCGCGATCCTTACTCTACGGGTTGGTTAATCGAGATGGAGCCTGCCAATTGGGAAAAAGAAACAAACCGCCTGTATCTTGGTCAACGCACTACATCCTGGCTTAAAGATGAAATGGCGCGCATTCGTGATTTTTTTGCTCATTCTTTTATCTCCCCTGATTCTGCAAGCGGGTTGGTTCTGCTTCAGGAAGGTGGTGATATCGCCCAGGATGCCCTGGCCTTTGCCGAGAATGGATTGTGGGAATCTTTCCAAAAAATCATTCTGGACCAGGCCAATCTTGAATTAAAAGTCAGCTCTTGAACCTGTCAATAATCTGAAGCCTGCAAAACGTATAATTACCGTAGAGAGGATCATTAAGCATGTCTCTAGATCGTCGAGAATTCTTAAAAACCCTGGGCGTTGCTGGTGCAAGCCTAAGTGGTGTATCTGTATTTGGGAAATCAACAACAGAGTCTGAAAGTGAAGAATATTACGCCATCCTCCATGATATAACTTTGTGTGAGGGATGTCAGGAATGTGAGGTTGCTTGCGCCGCTGCTAATAAGCTGCCGGCCCTCGCAGATGATGATTATCCAGATAGCTCTATCAAGCGTGAGCTGAAACCAGATCGATATTCAGTTATTAACGCAGTTGAAACCTCAGCTGGTGAGGTCTACACCAAACAACAGTGCATGCATTGCGCTCAACCCGCTTGCGCTTCTGCCTGTTTAACCAAAGCCATGGAAAAACATGTTGAGGGTCCCATTACCTGGAATGGAGATAAATGTATGGGGTGCCGTTTTTGTATGCTTTCCTGCCCATTTAATATGCCAAAATTCGAGTATGATAGTAATAATCCAAAGATTGGTAAATGCCAGATGTGCTTCACAAGATTGAAGGAAGGTGGAATTCCAGCCTGCGTTGAAAATTGCCCAGCCGAAGCACTCATCTTTGGAAAACGAAGCGACATCCTGAGGGAAGCCCACCGCAGAATTATGGATGACCCCAGCAATTATGTGGACCATGTCTATGGGGAGTTTGAAGCAGGTGGAACCTCCTGGTTAAACCTGTCGCCCGTTCCGTTTGAAGAGCTGGGGTTTAACACTGAGATAGATAATCGACCATACCCAGAACTCACAAAGGGTTTCCTTTATAGTGTGCCCTCTGTGTTTGTTTTATGGCCAGCCCTCCTGCTTGGATTGAGAGAAGCTACAAATCGTGATACGGATGATATCGCTGGGGAGGATGAAAAATGAGTGAACAAATCCTGGCAAAAGTGCTGCAGCCCGCTCCAAATCGATGGAAATTTCTGCTCTCTGAATTGAGACCCAAGGGAAAGCTGCTTACTCCCTTTAATATCATTTCCATACCCGTCATATTGCTGGGTTTAGTATTAATCATTATCCGTTTCTGGAAGGGTCTTGGGTCCATTACAAATCTTTCTCAGGATGTCCCCTGGGGTTTATGGATAGGTTTTGATGTGGTCACTGGAGTCGCATTTGCAGGGGGCGCATATGTCTTGACCTTTATGGTTTATATCCTCAGAATGGAGAAATATCATTCCATTGTCCGGGCCACCGTACTAAATGGTTTTCTTGCCTATCTTTTTTATGCCGGTGCCCTTTTACTTGATCTGGGGCGGCCATGGAATGTCATCAATCCTATTATTGGAAATTCCTTTGGTACGAGCAGCGTTCTCTTTCTGGTTGCCTGGCATTTTATGCTCTACATGCTCGCTGAATTGATAGAATTCTCTCCTGCCATCGCTGAATGGCTAGGGGCTGAACGAGCTCGCAGAATTCTTAAGAGTCTAACCATCGGAGCGGTAATTTTTGGAATCACACTCTCTACCCTGCACCAATCTGGTCTGGGTGCCCTGTTTCTTATGGCTAAGGGCAAAATCCATCCCCTCTGGTACTCAGAATTCATCCCGGTTCTATTTTTTGTTTCGAGTATTTTTGCCGGGCTTTCCATGGTCATTTTTGAGGGTTCAATAACACAACGCGTTTTTGCTCACCAACTGTCCAGAGGTAGTCATAAAACCCATAATGAGATTCTCAGAGGACTGGCCAAGATTTGTTCGGTGGCAATGTTTGCTTATTTATTTCTAAAGATTATCGATCTGATTCATGGACATAATTTGAGTCATTTATCTACATCCTGGGGGGCCTGGTATCTCGTCGAAATGGTCGGCTTTGTCATTCTTCCTCTATTTCTATTTATCAGAGGTGTGAAAACAGGTGGCCCATTTATCATCAAAGCTGCATCATTTATTACACTCATCGGAATCATCCTAAACAGATTAAATATCTCCGTCATAGGATTTAACTGGGATGCTGTGGATCGTTACATCCCAACCTGGATGGAGTTTGAAGTGACCTTTGCCGTTCTCTTCCTGGAAATCTGGATCTTTCGCTGGGTATTGCATCGTTTACCAGTCCTTCGCCCCATTGAAGAAGTCGTAAAATCCCAAACCATTGATAGGAGTTAAAATGATGGAAGCATTTAGTTATGTAAACATTTTCTCAACCAAGGGAATTGAATACCTCATCGTTATCAGTTTCTTTATTGTCGTCGTTCCCTTCTGGCGATTTCTAAAAGAAACGGACATGCCATTGCCTTCTATGGCTGCTATTCGTCTTCCCAAAGGGGTCTTTTTTGATACCACTCATACCTGGGCGTTTTTGGAGACCGCTGGTAAGATCAGGGTGGGAG
>JABMPR010000314.1 GCA_013202895.1 bacterium
GTTGTAAAGGGAGAGTAGCTGAATAGTGTTCTCATCTAACACTCCCTTTATTCCCAATAACTCAAATGTTTTGATGGCTAGGCTCTTGCCCTTCACACGGACATGGTCAATAAAACGCCATTCAAATTCATCCCTAACTTCGGCATGGGTTTGCTCACCGACTTGAATATATACTCCGTACTGTTTAGCTGAGGATTCCAAGCGCGAAGCAATGTTTACAGTATCCCCCATCATTGTGTAATTCATGCGAGTTCCACTGCCCATATTTCCGGTAACGATCTCACCCGTGTTAATCCCTATGCGCATACGCATATCGTGGACTCTTTCCGGCCATTTATCACCTTCCAGTTGCCATTTATGACGCAACTCTTTCATTGCCAATTGCATTTTAAGCGCTGTACCACAGGCCCGGCGAGCATGATCCGGTTGGGAGATAGGCGCTCCAAAGAAAGCGACAATTGCATCTCCTTCATATTTATCTAGTGTTCCACCTTCTTGAAGAAGAATATCTGTCATTCTGGAAAGATATTCGTTAAGCAACTCAACTAGCTGCGCAGCGGACAATTGTTCTGAGAACCGGGAGAAATCTTGGATATCACTAAAGAATGCTGTTCGAATTCCAGACTCACCACCCAATTCGGGAGTTGTTTTCTCCAGGTACATCTGCTCAATCAGCTCCGGTGAGATATAAGTTCCGAAGGTCGCCTTGTAGAATTGTTTATCCCGCTGTTCCTTCACAATCCGATGAATTGTGTTAGTCAGAAAGACAAGGATTATCACGGTTACAGGTGCAATCGAGAATAACAGGGTACTTTCTCCAACACCCGGTAGGGAGGATTGAAAAAAGTCAGGATGCTTCAAGACAAATCCACCTGGCATGATAGAAGCCAGGATCCTTCGGGGAAGCCAGAACAGGTCCGCTGTAAAAAACCCGAAAACTATGCCATAGTAGCCTACCACTCCAGTGAGCACAAGCAGACCGGATAGGGCTGGATTCTTGATTAAAACGAGTGCATATGTAACTATTGCTGTGAACAGGATGATTAATATCTGCGCCCAGGGAATCCCTTCGAAGGGGCTGGTCACTTTACCTCCGAAGACATGGATATAATTCTCGTGCAGGATAGTTTGGATAGCATTAGCATGCACCTCCATGCCAGGTGTAGCTTGCTTAAGCCCGAGATAATTATAGAAAGGCGTGTATTTCGCATCAGCCTCAGCGACCTGTACTGAAGCGCCAATGATAACAATTTTATTGTAAAAGGGGGAATTGCTGATATCGAATCTAGGACCGATTCCCAGAGTCTCCATCATTTCCATCCTTTCAACTGTATCCTCAATGGCTGATACCCAGGTGGGTATCCGATCCGGGAGAAACTGATCCATCCAGTTGGTGTCCTCGGTCAGGATTTTCAAGTCCAGGTCTTTGGTATCCATTACATTTGCCAGCGAATAGCGCTGAAAGGTGGCCCAGGTACGTTGGTGCCCCGAGCTGCTCACCTTATGACCTGATGTGGGTCCATAGTAATTTATGAGAATGTTAGCATATCCATATGGTTTGATCTGTCGCCTACCAAATTGCCAAATTGTCCGTTTGGGCTGATACACTGGAAGAAATTCATGAGCACTTTCAGAAAAGGCTCTTACGCTCGCTAGACCCAGTGTTACGTAGGGTAGTTCTGGCTCATGATGCATGTTGTAGAAAAGGGCATAGCGTCTGGAGATATTGTCGAAATCTGGATCATAATTGACTAAACCTGTCCCGGGTTTTCCACTTAAAATGGCGTCAACCGGTTTAGCGATATACTGAGGTGGCAACAGATTGGGCTCAGAAACTATATTTGAGGCAAGAATCACCTCCGTGTTTGTCGCCCGAGCTCGTGCAATAGCCGCGCCGAAAAGAGAATCTCCAGACATGGGCAAGAATTCTCTGATCCTGGAGAATCCGGTCCGATCGAAAAGACGTTCTATCAATATGGATTCAGGATCTGGTTGATCGAACTCGATATCGAAAGTTATCACTCGAGCTCCAGCCTGAGATAAAATATCCACAAGTCCTGCCCATATGGCTCCCCTTGGATAGGGAAAGGAATAGGGAATAAGCCGGTAGGCCTCATCATCCACCTCCACCAGTACCACATCGGTCCCCATCTCCATGTATGTAGAATCCGTCACCATTAAACCAGTAAGCGGACCCCGGATGTGGCTAAACAGGAAATCTAACGTTTTCAGTTCCAACGCATCGAGAGTGCCACTGATATGCATCAGAATGACTAAAAGAAAAGAGAGAGCGGTAAGAATAACCCCTATCAGATGGGTCTGAAACCAGGCTTTAAGATATGAAATTACGGATTTTCCGATTGCATTCAATGGTCTATATGTTTTCCTTGATTTAGTGGACACCTATGAAAATACATTTCTGCATTAAACGAACAAAGAGTCAACATTACTTGCTCCAGGCTGGTCATTTTTTATTTCTTATTCGGATCCTATTATATCAAAGACTCAGGATTAGGGACTTAAGGCTCATTATTCATTTTGGAGCCGGGAGAACGGATTCAATCCTTGGATCGGATTTTGGATTCCAGTGCCAGGCTCAAATCTCGTATGTTCATCTCAGTGAAGTATTCACGTATTGAGTTGATGGCTTTCTGGGTGGAAAGAAACGCTTCTACAACCTCCGGATCGAATTCTTTCCCTGAGGCCTGGCGAATCTCATCCACAGAGCGAACTGCTTCCCAGGCATCTTTATAAGAACGTGTAGAGCAGAGCGCGTCGTAAACATCAGCAACGGCACAAATCCGAGCAGCCAGAGGGATCTCATCTTCACGTTTTCCCTGCCCCAGTTTTATAACTCCATCTTCATTACGTACATCCCCCGGGTATCCCGATCCATCCCATTTTTCATGATGGTTGGCAGCTATCTCTGCAGACATCTTATCCAGGTCTGATGTGGAATTGGTGAACAGGTCTCGACCATAGATGGTGTGGAATTTTATTTGATTGAATTCTTCCTTCGTTAGCCTACCTGGTTTCTTCAAGATCAAGTCTGAAATACCCACTTTCCCAACATCATGGAGCATAGCCGCAATTCGAATACGATCTTTGATACGCTTGCGTTCAGCCTTGCCAATACTGTGCATTTGCGCCCAGCGATCATAAATCTCTGCTGAATATGCTCCTACACGCTGAACATGAGCTCCAGTTTCTGAAGGGTCACGTAACTCTGCCATTTTTACCATTCTTAATACTACTTCTCTGGTTATGATACCTTGTTCGATGGCTACTGAGGCATTGTTGGCAAAGAGGCTGAGATAATGTTCCATCTCATTCGTGAATGGGATGACTTCCTCCTGGTCATTCTTCGCATTTATTATCTGGATAACCCCGATCACCCGTCCCTGTGAGCTCTTGATTGGTACTGTTAGCATCGATTTTGTTCGGTAACCACTTTGACGATCAAATTCAGAATTAAATTTGCAGGACACTCCCGAGGGCAAGGTATAGGCGTCATCAATGCAAAGCGGTTTCCCTTCCAGTGCGACATAACCGACGATGGACTTCCCATCGATAGGCACCGTCTTATTGCTGTAGACCTTGATACCGTCGCGCTGTTCGGCAAAACTTTCATTCTGGATATATTCAAAAATAAGCTCACCATCCTTAACCAGAAATAAGGTTCCTGCATCTGCATTAGATAACACGCGGCTCTCTTCCAGGATTCTATCTAGAATAGCGTCAAGATCCTTCAGCTCATTGAGTCGTTCGGATAGCTTAAGGATGTGTTTTATAGTGTCAAAAGGATCGGTGAATTGATACGGTTTGGGATATGTCATCTGATGTTACCTTTGAGCGGTGCTTTGTTATTTGTTTGTTTCATGTTTGATATTCCCATAGGATTTCAGCTCAACCTATGTAATAGAGATGAAATTGTACGGTAAGGATGTTATTAAGCTGTATTCTTAACAATCATTCTCCTAAAAACCCCTAATGCTCGTTTTCAAATAATATTTGCTCAGTCACATTTTTATATCCATTTTTGCTTTCAGGATAACCCAAAAGTCTCTCTTAGAAAATCATACTAAACGCCCTGACTCGCTCTGACAGTAAACAGTTGTTTCAACCCGACATTTCGAGATTCACACACTATTCCCAAATACCGACGTTTATGAGACACCAAAAATGGCCCTAAGTTTTGAAACACCCTTTTAGAGACAGCCTGACCTTAAACATTAGCATTTCCGGGATACCTCACAAAACTTATCATAAATATAGGATCAATTCATGCAGCATTTCTTAAACTTTTTACCCGAGCCACAGGGACATGGTTCATTGCGGCCAACTTGATTGCCTAGAGATTGTTGTTTCACTGAATGATGAGCCTTTCTGAATGGCAACCAATATTCATGGATCGAAATTACAGAGAAACGGATCATTTCTGCCCACTCTTCGTGGGGCACCTTTGCTTCCTCGCTCTGCTCTTCCAATAGCTTCCATCCTTCCTCTGTACCAAATAAAGACAAGGGGGCAAAGAACTTCTTATGTTGCTCTGATTTAATCAAAGCTAACCATTCATCATAGGATAGATCAACACCCTGCATAAAGCCCACACACCATTCATCATAGATTGTAATTGATTTTTCGCTGACATTTGATTCGTAAAATACAGGCTCAAACATTTCAGGATTGGTCTGAAATTCGTGTACAATTGTATTGAATAATCGATGGAGGAGACCCAGAATCTTCAATGCTCGATCTGTCGATTCCCAAACCATCTCTTCACCCGGCTTTAATCCCCAGACAACGGGTTGCCATTGACTCGGCATCACCGTATTTGGACCAATAACCAAAGCAGTCAAAAAACCATCCAGGGTTGAAATGTCCATGCATTCTTCAGGCGCTTCATCCGATAAAAGGAACTCATCAAGCTCATTGTACTCTTCTTCAGATAATGCCATATTGAGGTTGGTTAATACCCTTTCATCCATAGACCGTCACCCTGCTTTATGCCTGCCAACTCACGCTATTCTGGTAACAATCTGATTAATGATTCGATTTGTTCAAAGGCCTCATCCGGATCAAACTTTACCCCGGATACCAGTAGCGATTCAACATCGGTTCGGAAAACTGGTTCCAGCAACTTTAACTTGATGTTCTCCGTGTATTGATCACGTTTGACCTGAAGATCCTGCTTTTGAAGATATTTCTGAAATGCCTCAACAGCCATTTGGGGATTTATCAAATTATCCGTTAATAATCGATAAATATCAAACAGATCACGCCCTTTTTTCCGCTGATAGAGAGCCCTAAGTTTTGTCCCTGCAAGTTCATCGATTGAATAAGTTTGAACCTCTGTTGATGCTCGATACCAGGGAGAATCCACAGCATAAGCGACCTTTTGTACACCGAATACTGTGAAATGCTCCCTTGTGTTAATCTCAATCTTGATCTTTTTAATCATGTCGCGATCAGATTCAGATTGAAAACGATAATAAATTCTAAATCCATTTGCTCTGGTCTGGGTTGTACTTTTTCCCATCCATGGATCTATCAGTTTTTGCAATCTTTGTACGACTGGCTTGATTGGTCCTGCGATAGTTTGCACAAAATCGAGATCTTCAGAATATCTGAATGGCTTTTCAAAGAATAGTTTCGTTAAAGCAGTACCTCCCCGGAATAATAGCTGCTCTCTAAGAACCTCATCATTGTATATCTCAACCAGTATACGAGAGAGGATTAAATCCTGCTCAATCTGATAATCGAATTGCCAGGGGGCTAACTTCTGCCAGGCAAGTATGTGTGCCTGCGAAATCAATATTCTATCTCAATCTCAGTATTCAATATTACTTTCCACTTCTCATCCTTTGGGTCTCGAATAGATGGTCCCGAAGCTTCTAGCGGAGTAAATACAAGTTCCTTGTTGGCTAAAAACTTCTGTAGCATAATCACACCTTGATGATACTCCATAAGTTCAAATACATGCCCAGCTCTCTGCAGTACCGGAAAGGGAAACGTGGATGCTGCTTCCTTTAATTCAGGTATTTTGATATGCTCCATCATTTCGGAAATCACATTCGCTACATGATCCATTCCACCGATCAACCTGCTGAATTTGATCAGATCAAATAATGTTGCTTCCGGTGTCGAAATATTCATAATCCCTGTAGGCGTATTTCTCTGTCGAACCGGAGTTGCCAGAATATTCTTCTTATTAAAGAATTTTACTCTACCGCCACGAACACTGATAGCTCTCCTATATGGATCAGTTATAACCTGGAATACTTGAGGACTTTGATGACTTGATCCATAATACGCAGCAGCAGTAAGTAAGCCAACGTAATAGGAGCTCTTGTGGTGAATCATAAGATCATTGATGAATCGATCTGCTGGCATCCTTTCTGTTAGGCTAATTTCCTCAGGAATAATAGCATAGAATCCACGAGCCGGATCAATAATCCTACCCGCTTTCCGCATGCGCTGAATAGCACCTGGTAAGTCACGATTCACATTCTTTTGGGCATCATCATATGTAAATGACCATATCCCTTGGTTATTTAAGTGCTTGATATATTCTGGTAAGTTCATATAGTGAATTATTATCTCTGCGTATTATAGTGTTTTACGCGATATTATGCAAACATATTAATGCAAATATAGTGCTAGGTATGAACGAATTGCTACAATGGTGCTGGAAAATATCTGATTCCGGTGGTTTCTCGGAGTGCCGGGGCCTGGAAACTCGCCAATGAACAGTGTATCATTTCCCTATTGAGTTGTCATGTAAGAAGGGTAGAAATATTGATACATCTCTGAGGCCGCGTTTCCAGCCCCTAGCACCTTTAGGGTGAATGACGTGTCGTCAAAACGAAAAATAAACGACACGATATGATAATATGTCGTCGCCAAAGACACGTAGTACTTTGGATTCTCTATCGCATAAGTATCATTAATTTTAATATAGCCGAGATTAATATTTGGAATTAGCCGAGATTAATATTTGGAATTAGCCGATACTGTGTGTTATAATTGGTCGATATGAATGAATCAAAGATATACCCGCGATATTTAATGGAAAACTTGAAAGCTGCTCTAACTGATACACCCGCAGTTCTAATACATGGTGCCAGGCAAAGTGGAAAAACAACCTTAGCAAAGATGTTAGGGAACGAATATTCATATTATACTTTTGATGATGAAACAACTCTGACAGCAGCAAGACTGGATCCGATAGGGTTTGTCGATCGTCTGCCTAACAGGTGTATCCTGGATGAAGTGCAAATAGTACCTGAAATATTCAGGACCCTTAAGAAAGCAATAGATGAGAAAAGAGAACCAGGACGATTTATCCTGACAGGTTCAGCGAATCTAATGCTATTACCACAAGTATCGGACTCTTTGGCAGGACGGGTAGAAATATTACGACTCCACCCTTTATCACAGATAGAAATAGAGTCATCAGGCGCCAATGCTATTTTACGGATGTTTGCTGGCGAAATTGCCTCAAAGGATACAAAAATAGATTACGATGATATACTGGATAGGGTTGTTCGAGGGGGGTATCCTGAACCATTTAAACGAGTAAATATTGCTCGAAATAGGACTTGGTACCGTAATTATACAACAACAATCATTGAACGTGATCTCCAGGATATTGCAAAGATTCACAATATTGGATCAATGCCAAAACTATTGAAGATGTTGGCTAATCAAACTGCACAATTAATTAACGTATCTGAGATCGCGCCAGCTTTCCAATTGTCCAAACCAACGCTAAAACATTATACAGAGCTGTTGAATCGGATATTTATGGTTGAGTTTCTACAGCCGTTTTTCAGAAACAGAATAAAGCGTTTAGTGAAAACACCCAAAGTGCATATCACAGATACAGGGCTAGCCTGTTCCATTATGAATATTTCGGCCGAGCAATTACAGAGTGATCCCGGGAAGTTTGGGCACATTCTGGAGACCTTCGTATACAATGAGTTAAGACGCCAAGCCAGCTGGCTAGTGGAAGATATTGAGTTCTTTCATTTTCGCGATAAGGATGGGTATGAGGTGGACATAGTCTTGGAGGACAACCAGGGTAAGGTGGTTGGCGTAGAGGTCAAAGCAAGTGCTACAATTAGGGAGAATGATTTCGTAGGTCTAAAAAGACTACAAAGGTTGATAGGAAAGCAGCTCTCAATGGGCATAGTGTTGTATCTTGGTGATCGTCTGATCTCATTGGGACATGGCTTGTATGCGGCACCCATCTCAGCTCTTTGGGAACCTATCACCTTGTAAAATATGCACCATGCGCTGTTGAATCTGGCTGGAACTTAGATAAGATTATTGAATTTTTATCCCTCAGCTGGAATATCTAAAACCACCGTTTTTGAGACTCCCAAATAAGCCTTGAGTTTTGCGACACCCTTTTTGAGAGTGTGTTGTGAATCTTGGTTTAAGAGTTTTGGCTTGGCAATATCAAGCGAGCCTCATCTGATTCCTCAAAGGCATTACTGCGGGTAAGTCCTTCAACAGCGCTATCCCAATCCCCGAAATCTATTTGGCTTGAAAAAGATTGAGCCTTGAGTAATGCTTCAATGAGAGGGTCAGGATTCTGACTTCTTGACAATGCACGTAATGCCAGGAGATAATTCTCTCGATAGACAGTCGGAATAATAATCTTTTGCAAATTTGATGGTGATAATTCAGCATTCATCATGATGCGTGCAATACGTCCATTCCCGTCTTCAAATGGATGCACTTCTGATACTAAGAACGTCTGAAAAATAGCTTTGGAGATTGCATCTGGTAAAGCTTGCTGCATTTCCCAGCCCTTAAGTAGGGTACCTTTGACCAAATCAGGTTCCACAAAGTGAGTCCTGCCAGCACGATTGTATTTCAACTTGAATTGACCTGGTGATTTATCTGTTCGCTTAGCCATTACAGTCAAGTGCCTGGATTGAAGCAGGTATTGATAGGACTCATAATCTTTTGTGGATTGATTCATTTCCATGGAATTGCTGATGACCTTAAAAGTACCCAGAACGTCATGGGCATCAGTTGGACGTTGTTCAGGTATCAATTGGTTAAAAACTATATCCTTGGCTTCTTCAAGCTCAAAGACTGTTCCTTCTATGTAATTAGAGAAATATGCTTCAAAGAATGCAAAAAGGCGTCTTGCTTCATCTGAATGCTGAGATTCCCATAGTGTAGGTAATGGGCTGCTCTGTAACCTGCTAAAGAGCATGCTGAAAAGTTCAAGACGCTTGGGGTCGTATGGCCATCCCTGTGCCCTAGCTTTGGTAAGGGGAGAGTGAAGGTTGGTATCAGAGTGGGTGCTGAGGATAGCACTGATAATCAGAGTGAGCTTATGATATGCCTTCTCCATGTCAAGGTCGCTCGCTTGGTTCTGAGCTTCATCTCGGAGTTGGTTCAAAGCACTTTCACCTTTGATACGACATAACTGATCCAGGCGGTCTTCAATGACGGTACGTTCAAGTGTCTTGGTTATGCTACTGGTTTGACGAGAATCCAACAGATTCTCCATATATGCACGAGCCTGAGAACTGATGTACAATCCTGCAATAAAGTCTGGATCATTACTCGTGGCTTTTGGACCAGGTAGTAGATGGATTGTAAAACCGGCGTAGTTGATAGTCTTTTTGTACTTATATGTTAGGAAGATATGACCATCAGAAGTAGGACCTCCCTCTAAAGCTGAACGGTGACTGAGTATGGCACCAGGATACAGGTGACCTAGTATGATCCATAGATTACGTTTGACGATCACTTCGTCACTATCTATAAGATTGCTGGTATAAACTCGCGGAATCAGTTTCCGAACAAGGTTCTTGCGCTGCAAACGGATTATCTGTTTTGACCTGTTCGAATCTGAACTGCCAAAAATGATTTCAGGTAATTTTTTTTCCATAGTGCACCGTTCTTTCTATTAAATGGCCAAATATATTTCCTTAACCAGGACAATAAGGAAAATATTTTACCTTAAGGGAATATATAATGACTTAAGTCGATCAAAAGGAAAATATTAGCGGAGACTATCTCATGTATTATCAATA
>JABMPR010000315.1 GCA_013202895.1 bacterium
AGAAGAAAGTAAGGGTGGAGTTTGTTGAGGGTGATGATTATTCTCACGCAAAACAAAAATACGTCAAAAAATCACGTAGAATAGATAGGGATAAAAACGAGTATACAGAAAAAGTTACAGACCCCGATACTGGTGAGGTAATTCATGATGTAAAAGAGGATTTAAATAATCATTGGGGACATGGATCAGCAAAGGAAAAGAAGAGTAAGAACGGATTTAGTCCTGCTGCGAAACTGGCTATAGGAATACTGGTCGGACTACCCCTCTATTCGATATATGTTGGAGAATTATCTGGTAGCGTGTCGATGATGTGGATACTCGTAGTAATTATTCTTATTTTTTTTGGCGATCGTTAATGCGTAAAAATTGCGAAAATTAGATCTAAGATTAGTGCTAGTTTAAAGGAGTCTTTACAAATCCAAGGTAGAAGTAGCCAAGTGTCCAACACATTATCAACTGCTTACTTTTGAACAACACTATTAAAATTATTGTTATGTCAAAATTCAAGGACATAGGAAAAAGATTAACGTACCCAGAAAGTGATAAAGAATAATGGATCGAAGAGAATTTCAAACCAACTTACAAGAACCATTAAGCTTGAAATATCGAAAGCTGCGGAATAGTGATTTCTATGAAGCTTACGATGATCTATTAAATATTTTTGAGATATGTACGGAATATAGCAAGGCTATATCAAGCCCTGGAAATTCATTCTTCGACCTAATTGATAGTGGAAAACAAGATCAGGCTGCTCAAGCTATGCAAATGGGTCATAGGACTGTTACGCTCTTAAAATCGATGTACTTTTTCAGTAGCATTTTTCTTGATTTATTATTCCGATACTTATCTGGAGACGACAAAATATCCATATTAAGATTAATTAAAGATGGTCAACCTGGGTCAAAACTACTAAACCTTTCATCCGAAATATTGCAGCCAATTTATTGTCTTGCTGTCTTTCGGAATAAAATTATTACCCATCACGAGTTCTCAAGAAATTCACATGCCACACTAGGTGTAAATTTAACCTATACATGCGTTCCAGAATCACAAGATATGAACCAGGCTGGCCAATCAATGCTAGAGGAACTAGCTAAAAAATATTATTCTGATGAATCTGGTAACCTGAAGCTTCAGAATAGGTGGGATCAATTATTTGCCCTATTCTATAGGATACCCTTCGGAAAAGTTGGTGAAGTAAATCCTGAGAGGGATATAATAGATAAGATTACCGAAAGAAGCGGGGGGAGATCTATGGAGCCAGATCATATAATCAAGGCAGTCGATAATCTCTGCATGGAGCTGGTCTCTGTAATGTGACATAATTTTATTCTGTACCAAATTGCTGCTTCTGGGTATCCCCTGTTTCACAATCATTAATGATAACCAGACAACGATACGAGACCATTAGCAGTTGCGATATTGTCAGCTACGCTAAATTTAGGCATTATACGGTGATATTGAATGTGTTAGTCAATAGGTGGTATTTCCCAAAGGATCTGTTTTTAGCAACCACACATCATGATTACCATTGCCAAATGATTGAGTAATCCCAGTTAAAGCATAGCCTCCATCAGTGGTTTGAAGAACAGAATACGCCCCGTCAAATGCAGAACCTCCATACGCTCTGTCCCATTCTTTTTCTCCCTCTGAATCAAATTTTACAAGCAATGCGTCCTCTTCAGTATCATATCCATATGAGAGAGTAACTCCCGCCACAATAAATCCACCATCAGCCGTTTGTTGAACTTCGTGTCCGTAATCATGTTGTGAAACGTAAAAAATTTGGTTCCACTCCTCATCACCTTGATTATTCGTCTTTATTAACCAAATATCAAAGCTTTGGTTATTCCACGATGATTGGGTTCCAGCTACTATGAAACCACCATCCGCGGTTTTTTGAATGGATGTCCCATAGTCATTTCGTGAGCCACCAAATTCCGTACTCCATTCTTCAATTCCCATTGAATCAGCTTTTATCAACCAAACTTGACCACTATCAAAATTAAAGCCTTTAAATCCAGTTATTATGTATCCACCATCTGAAGTTTGTTGAACCGCGTTCCCTCCATCATCTCCATTCATTCCACTATTGAAAATGTGGTTCCACACTTCATTGCCTTCAGAATTTGTTTTTATCAACCACAATCCATCTGTTCCAATTTGTGTTTCACCAGCAATGATGTAACCACCATCTGCTGTCTCTTGGACTGAATTTCCGACATCTCTCCCATCATCACCAAATGTTCTACTCCATTCCTCTATTCCTTGAGCATCAGTCTTAACTAACCATACGTCATAATTTCCACTTCCAAATGATTCAGTTATACCAACAATGATAAATCCACCATCAGATGTTTGTTGGATTGAACGTCCTTCATCATATTCCGATCCACCAAATGTTTGACTCCACACTTCTTCCCCATAAGAATTGCATTTGATTAAAAAAATATCATAAAATCCATTCCCGAAAGATTGGGTGGCTCCAACTATGATAAACCCACCATCTGTAGTCTGCTTAATTTCATTGCCAAACTCACTTCCCTCACCTCCCATAAAAGCATTAAATTTCAAAAAACTATTGCCCATCTGAATGGAACTATTTGTTTCCAAATGGTTAATGTCTGAGACTTTCATCTGATAGTACAGAACCTCTCCTTCTGCAATTGGATTAGAATAAGAGGTATCCTCTTGGGAGTAAGATGAGAAGAGCAATTCACTATCAATCATTACTTCATTTGAAGACTCATATAATGAATAACTTAAAAAATCTGCATCATGGTTTTTATTCCACGAAATATTGAATACCCCGTCTGAGTATAAAATCGGATTTAATATAATAGGCGATGGTGCCATATTATTTACAGACACCAAGATTGAGTCACTGTCTTGAAAATTTCCTGAAACATCATAAGCCCTCGCCCTGAGCGAATAAATCAGGTCATCATACATCATAGTATTCCATTCAAGGGAATAAGGTTCAGAGTTATCTGAGATTCCTGAAAATACACCATTAATCCAGAGGTCTACCTTTTCAACCTCATCATTATCAGTGGAAATACATGTAACATGAATTATCTCGTAAACTATGGAATTGTTTTGGGGTGAGGTTATTGTGACTGATGGAGGGGTAGTGTCCTCCTTTGGATCTTCGCACGAATAAAACACCATTAAGGAAATTATTAAAATTATCGATAGCATTGCTGATTTCATACAACCCCCATTAATGGAACGTTATCCTGAAAGCTATAAAACAAGAGTTGTAATTCAAGATGGTTTATTGGGGAGAAGGAAATACTTTCGGTAGGTTTGATGCAAAATCGGGGATACTAGCGGGATACCGCAAAAACAAACTCCCTTAAAGCCCTTAACGAGTAAGAATTTACACAGATAGAGCAAATAACTACAGATCAGTTGCCCACCCTAGAGAACAGTTTCTAGTCACTTGGAATTAGGACACTCTGAAGCAAGTACCCCCCACCCACCTTTGGGGGATACACACATCTCTTTAAATCATATCCCGCTTTGATACACCTGTCAAGTTTACGATTTTGATTGGAAACCTTTAATGCAAATTCAATTCTTGACTCTGGGCTCCAATATATTATTATCTATTTTCTGAAAACAATGGTTAATGAACTAATAAGTGTGCTTAGTAAATGTAGCCGGTTATAGAATATTTATTGAAAATTCTTCTGGGGGTGACAACTCATGATAGTAGCATTTAGAATAACTTTAATTTTATTAACTATTAGCGTTCTAAATTTCTGTTCCGAAGATAAGCCCCCCACAAAGCCAGATATTGAAAATGAACCACTCGAAGAATCCGTGACAGAGACCATTAATGCCCTTAATGGAGGCACAGTTGAGCTCACGGAAGGGGCTATTCTTGAAATTCCACCAGGAGCATTAAGCGAAAACACCGAAATAACAATTGCTACCATTACTCCTAATTTCGGCTCTACCGAGAATATGGAAGCAGGGATTCAGCAAACTGGTTACAGTATTTCACAAATCGTTGTATGCAAACCCGATAGTATGGAATTTGCGACACCAGTAACCATAAGGATTCCCATAATAGAGGATAGACTTTTGGATGGTATTGATCTTGGTGATTTAAAAATTATTACATGGCATGAAGATAAATGGGATACACTATCAACTATTATTGATATTGAAAATAAAATGGCCGTAGCTGAGGTATCACATTTTTCTGAATTTAGAGTGACTAGCTCTGGTGGGGAAATTACGATTTTTAATCCGACACTTGGCTATGTCGGTTCCTCAAATAGCGTAACACTTTTGTTCAATAGTACTGGTGTTACTGGTGGTATTTTGCAGGGACTAATCAGGCAATTCTCACAGATCCCCTGGGGAGAAATATGGTATGATGTAAAACTTTATAAGTATGACTTTTGGGGATCTGAACTTATACAGACCAAACAATTGTATAAACTGGGTATTTATGATCAGATCGCAACCGATATCACTTTTGGTGAACATACTCTGGATAATAGTTTCTATGAGTATAATGATTTTGCCCGCCATTCTCAAGCAGGTTGGCATCCCTACGCAGAATTGATGCAATATAGAGATCTTTTTGATTTCTCAAGTGCAGGTAGTGCAACTAATAGTTGGGAGGGTGCCATAATAGAGGTAGACTTTAATACATCTGGTTCTGTTTCAAATATTGAGTTTCATAATTATGGTTCAGATGACCTAATACCTATGGGTAATGCTGAGTTTTTAAAGTCATTTTCACTTGGGTCTGATCTACACCCGGTTGAAATCATTAGCCTTGATGATCTTGAGGAAGGTGAAGAATATTTTTTTGAAATAGAAGCCTGGTTCCCAATTATTGGCAATGCCAGTGGCCAAGCAACCACTTCAAAATTTACCACAGATGACATTGGTGATATAATTGCCATGAACGAGGGTCCAAATGTCATTATTACCACACCTCAGTATGGTGAATTTTCAGATTATGGAACACCGTTGACTTTTAGCGGGATTGGGAATGATCCAGAGGATGGTAGCATATCCGGCAATTCTCTTCAATGGTATTCAAACATGGATGGAGATTTCGGTACTGGCACTTCTGTCACAGTTTCTGATTTAAGCATAAATGATCACCGGATATATTTATTTGGATATGACGATATTGGGCAAAGCGGTTATGATTTTATTGATATAACAATCGAAAACAATGATCCCCTTGCCTCAATAATTGCACCATCCCCTAATTCATCCTTCCCGGGTGGTTCAAATGTGACGTTCACTGGGAGTTCAACGGATGTTGAGGACGGTACATTGACTGGAAACTCTTTGCTTTGGACATCTAATTTGGATGGACAAATTGGGACAGGAAGCTCTTTCACCATTTCGACGCTATCGATAGGTAATCACTCAATTTCATTGGTGGCAACAGATTCGCATGGGGCAAGTTCATCACCTGCCACCAGAAACATTAGTATTACCAATGCCCCCCCCCAGGTCACTATTAATCTTCCAGCTGATGGCTATACTACAGAGGTAGGTACTTTATTGGCATTTAATGCTAGCGCCTATGACCCTCAAGATGGAAATTTAGGGAGTTCACAAATCGACTGGTCCTCAAATCGAGATGGACACTTCCAAACTGGTCGATCGTTCAATTACTCTGGTCTATCTGCAAATACCCATACAATTACAGTCACTGCGACCGATTTGAATGGCGCATTTGGAGGTGCCTCAATAACTCTAAATATTACAGCCGCAGGAAACACACCTCCACAAATAGTAAGTTTAATTTCAAACCCAACATCAATTGAACCGAACGGAACAACTACAGTTACCTGTTTTGCCAGTGACGCCGATGGTGACGCCTTATCATACAATTGGGCAGCATCAAATGGCAATATCAGTGGAAGTGGTTCGACTGTTACTTTCATAGCCCCAAATACTGAAGGAAATTACACAGTCAGCTGCACTGTTTCAGATGGGAATGGTGGTCAAGATAATGAAGCAGTAATTATTTCAGTTACAGAGTTGAATACACCACCTATAGCTTCACTCAATGTTGATCCGTCATCAGGTACAACTGCAACAAACTTTATGTTTGATGCCTCAAGTTGCAGTGATAATGAAGACGCTACGAGTCAACTTGAAATTCGTTGGGATTTCCAAAGTGATGGTTCTTGGGATATAGAGTATAGTACAATTAAGACAGCTAGCTATCTATTCACAATAGCTGGAAGCTATACGATTACGATAGAAGTGAAAGATAG
>JABMPR010000316.1 GCA_013202895.1 bacterium
GACGCTCAATGATGAACCCAAGATTGTCGATCTCGCTTTCTGTTACCCAGGTAAGTTCAATGGCATCACTGCGGGTGGAGGCTGCGGCAAATGAAGTAAGTTCCACTGGGAGTGCTACATCACTGCTCGAGAGATTTGCATTGCTTATCGTTTGATTGAGGGTTGCTTGACCAGTGAATACTAAACTGCTATTATTCACAATAACTCCGCGAATCGCACCTGTTGCATTACTTGCTACATCAGCAGAAAGGAAGAAGGTGGAAACGCTTGGAAGTGCGGCTATGCTACTTGCAAAGCTGCTAAACGTGGCATTTTCACCGCTACCAGGATCAACTCCTATAGTTGAACCCAGTTGTGTATCAGATCCTGATTCAAAAGTAGAATTTGTAGATGACCATAATTTAAAATTAGTCATCCCAGTTCTGGTCCCATTAAGTTTTATTGTAGCATCAGTTAACGTAGCGGATTCAAATCCCACTTGAAGCACGAATCTCCCAAAAGCTTGATTGCTCCCACCCAGTGTTACGCTTGGTACAAATCCGCTGCCATCGGTAAATTCGATTCCAGGAAAACCTGCATATGTAATATCGGTGAAGCACCATAGAATAAGTATCAGACCAACTTTACTGCAAAAATTCTTTTCAAGTTTAATCAGCATTTTTTCCTCCTTAGTTATTAGGATCATCCATTGTTAATTGTGCTAACAGTAGACTAATGTATCATAAAATTCAATCAACATTGAGAATCAGAAGGAATAGATGCGCACGTGGATCAATCGGTATGCCCTGAATGTAATGCACTGATTGTCAATCAGCAACTAATCCATTTTACCTAGGGTGTGAAAGAACTGCATATTACTCTATTAAGGCACCCCCCTCCCGTGGACTGAGTCGGTGCCCCTTATCGAATGTGACACTGATTTTATTAACTTTTAAAGTCTACTTCAATGCCTGTTTATCTTGCGCACATGCTTCATGAGCATGGGTCCAATTTCCATAAGTCACTGACACACAGGGAGACTATGGGTGCATAACAACAGTGTAGCCTACAAAATGGTAGACTACCAAATGTCTTGAGCTTATTATTCTACGCTTATACTGTCTGAGTGTATTGTTAGATCATCAATTATTATTTGTGCGCCATCTTCATCATAGAAAAATAATTCATCTGATTGTATTTCAAAAACAGCCTCTCCAGTTTCATCTCCTACAAAATTGATCGATAGTAATTCACCATTATCCTCAACTAAATCATCGCCTGCGATCTGAGTGATGGATGAATAAATGAGGCCATCCTCCATTTCTGTTATCCCGATTGCGTTCCCTGACCACACATCACCTATCCAAGCGGTTTCTGCTGGTTGAAAGCTGACCCTAGATGAATCGTAACTAAATCTCATGCTTATGGCAAAGAAGGGTGTTCTAAAATCTTGAATTTGCACGGACATAACAAAAACTTCACCTACACTTACCGTTTGTTCGGGACCAGTCAGCGAAATGGTTGGGTTTGGATATAATGGAATAATACTATTCTCAACGTAAATAGAATATGCTGTATCTATAAATGAATATACTCGATAATTATGCTCTTCTTCAGGGACTGCAGCAGTATCCAACCAATAAGTATTATCATTTGAAACTATAGCATATACTTCAGTCCATGCTGCAGATCCAATTCTACGATCAATCCTGAATCCCTCCTCATCATCACTATTATCAATCCAGGTCAAACTAATGTTAGTAAGTTCTACTTGTTCTAATTGCAGATCAGAGGGTGGATTGGGAGCCACTATTTCTGGATAAATTGGAATGATACTATTCTCAATAGACGTTGAATTTACGGTTCCTTTGTAAGCATACAATTTATAGCTATTCTCTTCTTCAGGGATAGCAAGAGTATCCAACCACTCCGTACTATTCCAAGGAACAAGTGCATATACTTCTGACCATAAGCCAGTCCCGATTTTACGATCCACCCTAAAGCCATCTTCGTCTTCACTATTATCAACCCAGCTCAGACGAATTGAAGTTGGTGATAGTTGTTCCAACTGCAGATTAGATGGTGGGAATGGTGGTTCTGATTCAATAGGATCAGAGGCTTGGTCACACCCAAACAGCAATATAAGAATTATAAAAAAACTTAATTTTCTACTCATCGTTTAATCCCCCAACTCACTTGATCAGAATCATTTTATTAACAGCATGGAAATCTTCAGATTTAAATTCTAAGAAGTAAAGACCACTACTCCAGCCACTTCCATCGATGGTGTAACTATACACTCCGGCTTCATGATGTGCATCTTTCACAAGTTCCTGAACTAGCTGGCCTTTGATGTTATAGACCTGAAGGGACACATTCTGGTTCTTGGGTAAAAAGTAATCAAGTTGTGTGCTTGGGTTAAAAGGGTTGGGATAATTCTGCGCCAACCTGAAAGTTGAAGGTATTTGATTATGAAGAATTGTCTCTAGGATTGCCTTCATAGCCCTTCCTGCAGGACTCTCAAGAGATTGGATTGATGTAAAGAGTTTTTCAAATGCTTCACGATGATCATTAAGTCTTTGCTGATCGTTTTGGTTAATTACATAATCCGATGAACCTTGTTCATGCTCCCGTCCCCAGTTCACCCCAATCGGAATAACATCTTTCTCATCAACAATTCCATCACCATTTGCATCTGCATAATTAGCAGGAAAAGTGGACCAACTCAGCATCTCCTGTGGTTCCCACACCATGGAAGCGGAGTCTCGAGAATCTCCCGCTTCTAGGAAAAACACACCAATAGGGAGAATGTCCTCCGCATCTATATCGCCATCATTATCAGTATCCCCAGGATAAACATATGAAATTGTTGGATTTCCGTTCTCGTTGAATCCAACGATTTCTCCACCTTCTTGCGCATAAAGAAACTGGTTGGTCATTAAACCAGTTTCACTTTGTATCTCACCAAAAGGCCAAAGAACTTCTAGAGAATCAATAATGGTGGCATCACTCAATCCAAATCTTGCATTTAGCGTACTACCATTTTGACCGCTGATTTCTCGTGTTTGCCAAACATAATTTCCATTAATGAAAGCCTTAATTTTGATTTTTGTGCCAATAGCAGATGTATTAGATACCATTCCTATACAATTAATCTCTATCCACGAATGTTGTGTACCTCTATTGTGGTATAAGCCATTATTCATAATATTTGTAACTACAGCATCCGAATATCCATCACGATTAATATCTGCCCAAGAACTACTTGTAAGAATAGAACTGCCTTCACCAGCTAAGGTCATTTCTGGGGGCATTCGGGTAAATGAATTGTCACTATTATTTCGATATAAAGATACATTCCCCATGCTCATCGGGGGAAAACTCAAGCTATTGATAACAATCAAATCCAAATCTCCATCATTATCATAATCATCCCAACTGGCATCAATGGAATTGTCAATATCACTAACTACAGAATCTGCTTCAAGTGCTGTAAAGGTACCATTCCCATTATTAATGTATAAGAAATTGTTCTCTGTATAGATATAGTGTCCATTTGCGACATATAGATCAAGGAATAGGTCATTGTTGTAATCACCCCAAGTGCAACTATTTGAATTGCTCTCGTTAGTTACAAAATGTCCCTCAACGACTTTTGAGAAGGACCCATCCCCATTATTAATGTAAAAATCGTTGGGTCCGTCGTTAGCAACGAACAGGTCTAGATCACCATCATTATCATAATCTGACCACGCACAACTTTTTGAATTACTGAGATCGGCTACAATTGGGCTCTCTAGGTTTGCTGTGAAAGTACCATCGCCGTTGTTTTCATACAGAAAATTGTATCCGTAGTTTGCTACGAATAGATCTATATATCCATCCTGATTATAGTCAACCCAGCTACAATCGTAAGATTTCCCACCATCGCTAACAATATTACCTTCTGTGATTTTTGTAAAAGTTTCATCTCCATTATTTCTGAATAAACAATTGTTCTCTTCATCTACATCATTACCATTTGCAACGAATAGATCAATGTGTCCGTCGTTATCAAAGTCTCCCCAGCAAGAACTGGATGATTTCGTGCTATCATTTACGATTGCACCTGTAGTGATTTTTGAGAATGAATTATCTCCCTCATTTTTGTATAAAGAGTTTCTCTGACCCGGTCGAAGCCCAAAATTGTGCAGAGCTCCATTGGCAACAAATAAATCCAATAAACCATCATTGTTATAATCCACCCAGTTAGCGCTGCATGATAACATTTTATCCTCGACAATATTCCCCTCCTGCTCCTGAGAAAATTGTTCAACGTTTATTAAAGCTTCACTATTTTTTTGAGAAATTCCAGAACTTTGATCAATGACTGTGAGCGTTACATCGTAAATGCCTGCTTCAGAGTAAGTATGAGTTGGATTTTGTAGGACACTCGTGGAACTATCCCCAAAGCCCCAGATCCAGGAAATTATATCGTCTAAACCATTGGTTATTGAATGATCAGTAAATTGTACCTCCAATGGTGGACCCCCAATGTTCCTGTCTGCCAGAAACAAAGCAGAGAGATTGCGGAGACTATCAGGTAAACTGAAATGAGAATTGTAAAATTGTTGAGCTACTCTCTTGTTTCTGAAAAGATCCTCTCTATCCTCGCCAAACACCAAAGCGGTAGCATAGTGTATCGATTCCCCTGCGCGAATTGCAAATGGACCTGATGAAACAAACATACCAAGATTATTGTGCTGGAGGAGCTCATTTACTGGAACTAGAGCTCGTGTAAATACCTCCCAATTCTGTTCATCATTGGTGAGTTCATATTCGTGCACAGGGAAGATTTCAAATCCGGTGAGACCTATTTGATCCGATTCATCCGGATCGGTCGCATTGTAATTGGGTTCGCCATCAGTAGGCAATCCATCTCCCTCGCCTATATCTGGTCCAACATAATGAACGTTGAGAGGACCGACTCCGTCTGCACCCAAATCATCATTGAGTGGTTCACCTATATCCCAGATATTGTTACTATTCATATCTGTGAATCCAGACCAATCACAATCTTCATCGTTAGCCCAATGGGCTGTCGGTTCCCTCAGATAAATATCTGTAAACGTTTCCCAGTCAGAGGAATTGAAACCATAAGGATACACATCAAGCCATGTGCCGGGACCATCACTGAAGCGCTTTTCGTCCACTATTCCGTCAATATCATTGTCGATTCCGTCTTCACTCATTCCTGGACTTTCTAGAAATGCCAATCCGGCGTAGCCCACTGGAAACCAATTCCCAGGTGTACCGTAGCCATCAGTATCGTATGCAAAGGCAATATCCAATTCAGTGTCATATTCCCCAATATCATCAGCTCCATCTTCGACACCACCAACAGCCCAGTCGATGTAGAATGAAGTGTATGCTTTATCGTAGTCAGTTGTACTTTCATTTGTTATTTCATACAGAAAGAAAACAATATCCTCCAATGCACTTTGGGATGATTGCATCGCTCTGACTTTCACCTCCAAACCGACTCCTCCACGAGACAAATCGCTTTCATCACAGTAAAAATTCATTGAATAATTCGGTTCCTCATCTGGATCATCGTCCATCACATAATATGTTTCCAGATCAATAAATGGGTTATTAACTCCTCTGCCAAAGTAGCTATTCCAGTAACCGTTCCATGAATCTGGCTTGTCTGGCCAGAAACTCGGCCAAGTTTCTGGCATATCGCTTCTAGCCGGCTGATCTTGGAATTGATTAAAGTATCCAGGTAGGGGCTCAAAACCCCAAGGTACACCTTCCGGTGAGTTATCAGTAAATTCCCTATATTGAGTTTCCATTGGATGGATGATCATTCCATCTCTGTTTAATGTCTCAACAGATACAATTAAAGTCAATCCGTCAATATAATGACGACCATATTCGGGCCAATTCGCTGCAGGCTCGTTGGGATAATCAGTTACTTCACCAGTGTTTTTATATCTGGTTGATACCAGGTTTGCGTCCATCAATCCAATTCTTCGGTTTTGTAAACTACCGTCCTGTGCTTTTACCATATTTAATGGTACGCCCACAAGAATTATCCAAAGTATCGAACAAGGTAAATATCTTAATATTTGATTAACCACACCCCCACCTCATGCATTTATGTTAACATTTATATTGAAGATAGCCTTTTTTCACTTATTCGCAATATCATGATAATTGCTGTCACTATCATTTAAAACCTAAGGTGTGTAAGAGTGGCATATTAGTATAAGAAGACACCCCCCTCCGCTTGGCTGGGTGGGTACCCCTTTCTAAGGTGACACACTTTTACTAACATATCTCCAATTCATTACCTGGTTACCTTGCGCACCTGCTGGTATAGCATGTGTCCACATCTCTAACTTACTGATACACAGGATTTTATAAGGCTGATGATAAAACAAGCCTGCTGATAGACAGCCTGCTTGTCCGTCGTAGTCCCGACAAGCGTGTCGGGACGAAGATGGACGGAACGGTATTTCTGTCATAGTATGTCATATTGTGGCGGATTGGTAGGATAACCTGATTAATTTCTACTTAATAGATTCCCATGCTTCTACTATTGCTTTTGGAATGGGATAATTAAGAAATTTCTCACTGTCTTCAAGAGCATCAGCTTTCTCTTTGACCTGTTCATAGGCGATGTCAAGGTAGGATTTATCGTCAAATAATTTAAAGAGACAGAAATTTATATCATACTCGATTTTCTCCACTTCTTTGATAAGCGCATAGATTTTTTGACGGTCAAATTCCTTGCCCAACTGTTTAAATGAAAGATTGAGATAGCTAATAACCTCAAGTCGCAAATCCACAACCTTCATTCCAATCTCTTCTTGAATAGCGAGCGATTTTTCTAAATACTCTACCGACGTTTCCGGATCACCTTTTTCGAGGTAATAAATCCCGATACAATTCAGCAAATATCCTATCCCGCGTTTATCACTAAGTTCCTCTCTAATCTCAAGTGAGTTGGTGTAATGGTCCAAAGCTTTATCATAATCGCCTTTTTTGTAGTAACTCTGTCCCATTTGACCCAATGTAAATCCAACCCCTTCTTTATCATCAAGCTCCCTTCTTATCTCAAGTGAGCGGATATAATAGTTCAAAGCCAAATCAATGTCATTTTTTTCGTCGTAAATATTCCCAATGTTATACAAGGAATTTCCAATCCCTTGTTTATCACCAAGTTCTTTCCTTACCTCAAGTGAGCGAGTGTAATGATCCAATGCCTTATCATTGTCATTTTTTTCGTAGTAAATATTCCCAATATTATTCAACAACGCTCCTTTCCTTCGTATATCACCAAGTTCTACAATAATCTCAAGTGAACGATTATAGTAATCTAACGCCGTATCATTATCTCCTTGTTCGGCGTA
>JABMPR010000317.1 GCA_013202895.1 bacterium
CTTCTGGATAATATTCGCAGCATGTTTAATGTTGGCTCTATGTTCCGTACTGCTGATGGCGCCTGGATGGAAGAAATCATCATTAGTGGATATACAGCTGTACCACCCCGGAAGGAGATTGCTAAAACTGCTCTGGGTGCTGAGTATTCAGTTCCCTGGCGGAGTATCCCCCGGGCAGTAGATGCGATCAGAGCTTTAAAACAAAGAGGTTATGTTGCAGTCGCCCTGGAACATACAACCAGAAGTAGATCCTATACCCAGGTAGAATATGACTTTCCCATGCTGTTTGTGGTTGGGAATGAAGGTGTCGGGGTCCAGGATGAGATTGTCAAGGAGTGTGATTTCGCCGTGGAGTTACCCCAGAATGGGATGAAAAGCTCTATGAATGTGGCGGTAGCCTTCGGTATCATGCTCTATGAATTACGTCGGCAATGGGATTTAAAAAAGTAGCAAGAAAACAATTCCTTGACACCGCCACCATATTTAGTGGCAATAAATATGGTTTAGGCCAGGGAATAAGCCAGCTACCAACAATTAGTAGTGGCAATATTATGTCAGAAGATTACTTTTTCTAGCGTTGACATGGCTCACAGCGAGAGAAACACACTTGTATGATTGTCAGCGATGTCCATATATTGAACGAGATATACTTTATAAAATTATAACAAGGAGGAATAATGATTAAAAAGGTACTTGTATTAGTTTTGGCTCTGACCCTAACCATAGGTGTATTTGGCCAAACGCTTGAAGAAAATCTGGGTAGCATGCTCAGCGAGAATGCCGAGATGTATCTCCAACCGCTGGGGGATGCCTTTGGAGCTTCAATGAACTCAGGTTGGTATCACAGATCCCGAGTCCACAAAATGTTGGGTTTTGATATCAGCGTAAAATTATTAACAGCCGCAGTTCCTGAAGAAAGTGAATTCTTTGATTTTGCCTTGAATGAAAACGAAATGGAATTTAATCTAAGCGGAATCGCCAGTGGATTTACAATACCAGCTATCAGTCTTACTTTCGCAGACATCTATTATGGGTCAGATACAAGAACGCCCACATTTTTTGGACCAGATACCATTGTGACTCTTGTGACAGCAACAAGTCATCTGGCAGGAATGTTTGAAGCTCATTTGCGGAGCAATTTACCAGCAGGGACACCAGATGCTGTAGCTAACCAAATTGTTGCTGATGCAGATATTGAGGGCTATATCGGAGGATTAAACCTCGACCTGCCACTCCCTCCCGGAATTGGTCTGGCAGCATTACCGCTCCCAATGCCACAGATCGCCCTTGGTCTGCCCATGGGGATAGAGTTGACTGTACGTGGCTTTCCAGAACAGGATCTTGGAGATATTGGCAAGTTTAGTATGTATGGTGGTGGTATTCGTTTGAATATTGATCAATTCATTCCCATTCCACTGTTCCCTGTTGATATTACCGCAGGCGCATTCTATTCACAGATGAGTATTGGTGATATCATTGAATCCTCAAATACTTCAATGGGTTTGCAGGTGGGAAAATCTGTCAGCTTGCTTTTCTTTGGCGTGGGCTTCTATGCTGATGCTGCCTTTGAATCAAGTTCCCTGAGTATTGGTTATGATGTGGATCCGGAGTTTGGCATTGATGGTGATCGCATACAGTTCGATATGGAAACTGAGGGTGGTATGAGATTGGGCGCTGGCTTACACCTGACTCTGATCCCACTGACCTATTTTAATTTCCATTACAGCATGACTCCGACAAACGATGTTTTAACTGCTGCATTTGGAGTAACTTTAAGATAAGCTTGATTTAATCAAAATTAAAAGGTCATCCATTTGGGTGACCTTTTTTTATCCTGACAAATACTGATGGCGAGATAGGCCTGTTGTTTTGAGGCCAGACATAGGCTTTCAATAAAAGAATTTTATTTAGCAAATATTCACATAACAAGCTGATTTTATCCAAATTTGTTTCTATATTCAGGTTTGGATAATGGAGAACATATGATTGACTATAACGAACATCTTGACGACGAACAACAACAGATGGATGAAGCAAGCTCATCCTCCCATGGCAAGGTCCGTGAGACCATTCATTTGGATGATCTTATCACGACTATCAAATTAAGAAAACCTGTGACAGTCACTGGCACCACCAGTGTGGCGCAAAGTCTTGAAATTATGCGTGATGAAAAAATCGGCTGTCTGCTCATCACTGAAAGCGATAAATTGATAGGCATTTTCACAGAGCGTGATATCATCCGCCGAATCGTTGGGAAAAACTTGTCCCATGCAGATGTGGATGTCGGTGATTACATGACAGTCGACCCCGACACGCTAAGCCCAGACTCCCCGCTCGCTTTTGCTTTGAATTATATGGTGGTTGGCGGTTATCGGCATGTCCCCATCGTAGATGATGAAAACAGGATTATCGCCTGTCTATCTATCAAAGATATCGTTAAGCATATTGGGAATCACTATTTCAGTGAAATCTCAAATTTACCTCCTGTCCCGAAAAACCCGGGTTGGGCAACAGTCGACGGTGGTTAATCAGTAATTGTCTTTTAAACAGAATTCGCCAAAAGGCCAAGTGTGAAATTCACTCCAGATATTGGTCGCTTACAAGCCGTTCTTTTTGATTTTGATGGTGTTGTTGTTCAAAGTGAAAATGTATATGATAAGGCGACCACTAAACTCGGCGAGTTGTATGGTATCGAAATCCCAAGTGCCTTTTTTTCTGAGAATCGCGGTATTTCAGAAGCCCTTTTTTATGAACGTTTTATCGCATCATTTAAACTAGATGTTGATCGGGGGGAGCTTGAAGAAAATGGTCGGCGCTTACTCTGGAATGAGTTTTCGGCCGCTGTTCAGTATACTCCAGGGTTCCAGCAATTTTTTAGCAAAATTCGAAAATACGTGGATCATGTCGCAATGGTTACAGCGACACCCCGTGCTCTCATTGACGAGATATTTCAGAATTCAAATATATCAGTGGATTTTGATCAAATTGTAACTGCTAGTGATGTTGTCAAGACCAAACCCGCCCCGGAACCGTATTTGAAAACTTGTGAGTTGTTAGAAGTTGACCCTGGTTTGGCTCTCGTAATTGAGGACTCCTCAACGGGTATAAGATCGGCAATGAGCGCGGGCTGTCAAACAGTCGGAATTACTACAAGCTGTACCAGGGATTATTTAAAAGAGGCGAATTTTGTTGTTGAC
>JABMPR010000318.1 GCA_013202895.1 bacterium
ATGAGAATATTCTCATTACTTCATTGGATAAAATATTGAATTGGTCACGCTCGGGATCGGAATGGTATTTTCAATTTGGATTGGCTTGCTGTGCCATCGAGATGATGTCAGCTGCTGCTGCCCGTCACGACCTGGAGCGCTTCGGTGCCATGCCGCGTTCATCGCCAAGACAGGCTGATGTTATGATTGTTGCCGGAACGGTTACTCTGAAAATGGCGACACGTCTAAAACGACTCTATGAGCAGATGGCAGAACCCAAGTACGTCATATCAATGGGATCTTGTGCCAATTCTGGTGGTCCATACTGGCAATACGGTTACCATGTTTTAAAAGGGGTTGATCAGATTGTCCCCGTAGATATTTATATCCCGGGTTGTCCACCACGGCCTGAAGCACTGATTGAGGGATTAATCCATCTTCAGAAGCTGATGCGCGAAGAGCCTGTTTTAGCGAAGAAAGAGGGCTGATCGTGAAGGAGCAAGAAATCTATGCTGATCTCTCAGCAAAATTTGGGGATAAAATCATCGAATTTGTTGAGGAAGAAACGCTTAATCCTACTGTCATTGTCAAACCCGCTGCGCTGGATGAAATCTGTAATTATTTAAAAGATTCTGAAGACCTGCAATTTGATTCCCTGATGAACCTAGCCGGTCACGATGCGGATGGTGAATCAGATTTAAGTGTCATCTATCACTTATACTCTACCAGCATAAAACATTATATAACGCTTAAGACCTTTGCATCTCGTGATACACCTGCTGTTAAGAGTATTGCCAAAATCTATCGAACTGCTGACTGGCATGAACGTGAAGCATATGATCTGTATGGGATCATCTTCGAAGGACATCCAGATTTAAAACGGATCCTGATGGAAGAAGATTGGGAGGGATATCCTTTGAGAAAAGATTATGTCGCAGCTGAATTTTACCGTGGTATGCGAATTGAGAAAGTGAAATAATGGGCCGCTTGCACGCTGAAGAAATGGTCCTGAACATGGGGCCACAGCATCCCAGTACTCACGGGGTGTTGCGCTTGAAATTGCGAACGGATGGTGAGATCGTTTCACACATTGAACCCGTGATTGGCTATCTCCACCGTTCCTTTGAAAAACACGCTGAAAATCTTGAATACCAGATGGTCACCCCTTTTACCGGGCGTTGTGATTATTTGGGCGCCATGGGTAGCGAACATGGATATGCCATGGCAGTGGAAAAAATGATGGGTATTGAACTACCCGAACGAGTTGAATATCTGCGGGTGATTTTTGCCGAACTCCAACGTATCGCTAGTCATCTCGTTGCCCTTGGAACTTTTGGGCTGGATGTGGGAGCGATTACACCATTTATCTACTGTTTCCGTGAAAGAGAACTCATACTTGATCTTTTTGAAATGGCATCCGGTGCGAGACTCTTATACAATTATATCTGGATTGGTGGTCTGGCTCACGATATTCCACCTGGTTTTGTCGAAAAGACTTATGAATTTTTGGACGCATTTGATAAGCACGTCGCCGAATACAATCAAATCCTTACCGGGAATAAAATATTTATTGAGCGTGCTGCCGATATCGGTGTTATGACTCCTGAGATTGCAATTAACTATGGTGTTACAGGTCCAAGTTTAAGGGCTTCCGGTGTGAATATCGATATCCGGCGTACACAGCCTTATTCTATTTATGATCGATTTGACTTCGATGTTCCACTGGGTGAAGGCATCCATGGAACGGTTGGGGATAGCTGGGATCGTTATTATGTACGTGTTCTCGAAATGAAAGAGAGCGCCAAAATAGTACGCCAGGCATTAGATCAGCTACCTGTCGAAGGTGATGTAAAATCTGCTATTCCACGTCGCATCCGGCCACCGAAAGGGGAGATTTACTTTCGTAGCGAGAATCCTCGTGGCGAATTAGGCTACTACATTGTGAGTGATGGTAAGAATGTGCCCCTCCGTCTTAAAATGCGTTCTCCGGCATTTTCTAACCTTAGTGTTATCAACGAAATTGGCCAGGGCTTCATGATCTCAGATGTTATCGCTATTCTCGGCAGTCTTGACATTGTATTAGGGGAGATAGATCGTTAAATGATACAATCACTAGCAAACTGGATTTTGTCTTTTGACATCCTCGCCGGAATGGGTAATCCCGTTGCCTGGGGCTTGTCATTATTTGTGGTGTCAGCGTTGATCTTTGTCTTTGTCGCCCTCAATGCCATCGTGTTGGTTTATATCGAGCGAAAAGTTTCCGCTTTTATGCAGGTTCGACTGGGACCTATGCGTGTGGGGAAATTTGGATCACTGCAGACTGTTGCCGATGCTCTGAAACTACTGCAGAAAGAAGATATTATCCCCCAAATGGCAGATAAAATCTTATTCGTAATCGGTCCCTGGGTCATTTTAGTAGCATCTGTGGTGACCTTTGCTGCAATTCCATTTTCTGATACGCTTCTGGCTGCAAATATGAACATCGGGCTTTTCTATGTTGTTTCTATTTCTTCCATCGTTGTTTTAGGTATTGTTATGGCTGGCTGGGCTTCGAATAATAAATGGTCATTGTATGGTGCAATGCGCTCAGCGGCTCAGATTATTTCCTATGAGATTCCAGTTGGAATTACACTAATTGCTGTTGTAGCCGTTGTTGGAAGTTTAAATCTACAAACGATTGTGATAGCACAAGGCGGTACTGGTAATCTGTTCCACTGGATTCCGATTCCATTGCCCAACTGGTTTGTGTTTCATGATCCTTTCTTATTTCTTGCTGCGTTCATCTATCTCACAGGTGCAACAGCTGAAATAAACCGGACACCATTTGATATCCCGGAATCTGAATCTGAATTGGTTGCTGGATTTATGACCGAGTTTTCAGGATTGCGCTGGGCTCTATTCTTTCTGTCAGAGTATGCCAACGCTACCCTGGTCGCTTTTCTGGTGTCAATAATATTTCTGGGTGGGTGGCAAAGTCCCTTTTCCACTTATGGTGGAGCTCAGGTAGGTTTTTCCATATTGACCCTGCTTGCCATTATGTGGACTGTTTTTGTGAAAATAAAGGCCAAGCGATTATCAATATTTCCTGTAGGTTTGAGTTTGGTTATTACTCTTTGTGCCTGGTTATTCCCTGGGTTTGCACTCTGGTTGGCTTCACCAGGATTGTTCTGGATGTTGTTGAAGGTAGCCTCCATCATATTCTTGTTGATGTGGTTCCGCTGGACATTTCCGCGTCTCAGAGTTGACCAACTTATGTATGTAAGCTGGAAGGTGATTCTCCCAATATCACTCATAAATCTTATGGGTGTTGCTGTGTGGATGTGGCTAACCGGTGAAATCCAATTTTAGGATAGACAATGAGCTATTTTAATAATATTGTGCAAGCGATCTCTACTCTTATCGATGGAATGAAAGTGACCATGGGCTATTTCGTACGTCCCCGTGAGTATGTCACACTTCAATATCCGGATGAGGTGTGGCCAGTACCATCCCGAAATATTGGTGTTGGAGAACTGGATAGCTATAATACCATTCGCTCAAAATTGACCGTTGATATAAATGATTGCATTGGTTGCAAGGCGTGTGAACGTGCTTGTCCAGTCGATTGTATAACAATTGATGCCTTTAGAGGGGGGCCAGATGAAGATCTTGGTACGACCAGTAACGGAACAAAAATAAAATTACTGGTTACCGATTTTACCATCGACATGAGTGAGTGTATGTATTGTGACCTTTGTGTTCCTCCCTGTCCAGAGGATTGTATTGTCATGACACCTGACTATCAATTTATCAGTAATGATAATTTGAAAACGGATGTCACCCCAGAACAACGCTGGCGCGATCGGAGTCTTTTAATTTATCAGTTCTCAAAAGTCTCAGAAGAAGAACGCCAACGCCGGAAAGCAGAAGCAAAGGCAGCTGCCGCCGAAAAAGCTGCTATTATGGCAGCTAAAAAAATCGCTGCCGAGAAAGCTGTTGCCGAAGCTGCTGAAGTGAATGCAGAGCCGGCAGCTTCTGCATCGTCGAGTGGGGAAGCAACCGAAACGACATCTTTAGCATCAGATTCTGACCCACAAGTGCCTAGTACAGCTCCAGAAGCGTCGAATCCTGAAACCAAAGTTTCATATGCGATACCATTAGAGACTATTGAATCTTCAGCACCAGCTGAGGGAGATTCCGATACACCTATTGCAGAACCAACAGAATCCCAAAATAGCACTGAGGATATAGAGGAAAAGGAGAGTGAGAATGGCTGAATTCATTTTCTGGATTATCTGGGTGCTTATTATCGCATCCGCCGCTCTGGTAGCGTTTGGAAACAATTTAATTCATTCCGTGTTTGCGCTCATGGGAACCTTTCTGGGAGTAGCCGGTATTTACATTTTTCTAAATGCTGACTTCCTGGCAGTAACTCAAATCGTCGTCTATGTCGGCGGAATTCTTGTTCTGCTGGTGTTTGGTATTATGCTGACAAACCAAATCACCACCGCCCGAATATCACAAAGTTCTGTTCAAAAAGGTTTAGGCGTTCTGGTTGTACTGGGTCTGTTAACCATCATACTGACTGCCGTGCTTCCACATGATTGGGTTGGTTCAATTACTCCCATGGCATTCAATGAAACCGTTGAAGGTATCGGCAGACTACTTTTTACTGATTATCTGATTCTGTTTGAAATTGCATCAGTTCTGCTCCTGGGAGCCCTGATTGGGGCTGCTACACTGGCAAGGAAGGAGCTCTAATATGGATCATCTCAATTCCTATCTTATCCTGAGCGCCATCTTGTTCTGTCTGGGTCTTTATACAGTGGTGACACGCAGAAATGCAGTTGCAATACTTATGGGTGTAGAGCTGATCCTGAATGCAGCCAATATCAACTTCGTAGCCTTTTCAAAATTTATCACTCACAATCTGGATGGACATCTCATTTCAATGTTCATCATCATGCTGGCTGCTGCAGAAGCTGCGGTAGCGCTGGCAATAATTTTAAAC
>JABMPR010000319.1 GCA_013202895.1 bacterium
ACCAATGGGACTAATTTTTTCATAATACCTCTAATTGGGTTCTTTAAAGTGTTTTTAGCTGGAGATTGATATTTCCATGAGTTCATCTAGTTAAACAAATCGATCCGAATAGCGCTTCTGTTTCTTTGTTGGTGTAGAAACCGGACCTCCGCCATCCCAGAAATAATATTTTGTAGTGTCACCACAATATCCCCATTATGTTGCTTAAGAAGTCTCTCAATATGTGTAAGTTGAAAACATGATGCAACTTTAATTATGTGAGTTTTAGCATGACGAAAAGAGTCATAAGAATGTTGGAAGGCAACGCGGTTGCATTCCAAGACTTCATAAATATGCCATATCTCAGTGAAGAATTTCTAATATTCTGCCAGCAAAATATTGTAAACCGCAATTCTTAGTTGCGTATTAATCAAGTGTCTAATTTATAATCCTAAATCTTAATCAGGCTAAATAGTTAAATCTTGCCAGGTGATCTTATTAATCAATCTATTCACCAAACTTAAGATATCAATTATCTGATTTCAGCTTAAACTGCAGGATAGTTCTGGGTAATGTCATAAAACTGGCAAGTGGACCGTTTTGTCATATTAAATACAAATTTCCTAATTAGTGTCATTAATATCTGACAGCGGTAAGAAAAATAGAAGAAGACACAATACTATAAGCCTTTATTATATATGAGGTTTACTCATATTATCTGGCTGGGTCTAATTCTTGCAAGAACAAGCAACAATTGACATTGGGCGTTGAACTTAATCGTATAGGAGCTCACGATTGGGGATAAATCAAAAAAAGCAGCGGCATGGGTTTTCGTTGCTCGAATTAATGATTGTTATCATGATTATTGGATTGCTAGCGGCGGTTGCAGTTCCAATCTTCAATAGAAATGTCTATACTGCTAAGAAAGCAGAAGGTTATGCCATGCTAGGTAGTATTCGAAGTCAGCTTTATATATACTACGGCGAGTGGGGGGACTACCCCATAGTAAACAAAAAGGATTACGTGATCGGAGCGAGCTGGAATGATATAAAACCGGGCGAATTGAGTGGTGTTTACTTCTCTGATTCATCCTTTTATTACAAATGTAGGGACGGTGTTAAATATGAAATCATCGCCTCAAAAAAGACCACCTTTCTTGAAAAAGACCTTAAGTTAAAACACGATGGAACCTTCAAAGACTAGTAGAATACCTCTATGAGACCTATTTCTCTATAAGTGGTCTCTATTCAGTTCTACCCCACTCATTTACATTATTGTTAATTGGAGCCACACTCATTAAATAGAGGTAAATCGCGCTTAAATCTGCATCAGTCATTGTGGCATAAGCAGACCAGGGCATGATGGTGTTGTTTTCTTGCTCAACGGGTATGCCCTCGCCTGGGGGAAAGGAATATTCCATAAAGCGATTGATGAAATCCTCCCCAACCCAACTCCCGATTCCCGTTGTATTATCAGGTGTTATGTTAGAGGCTCGAACTGTTCCACCCCCGTGTATTGGAAACTCGTATCCACCAGCCAAATACAATTCCTCAATCGGCTTTCCAGTCTTATTCCTTGGTGTATGACATGAAATGCAATCCGCAATGGTTGCAAGATATTTCCCATAGGCAAGCTTATCAGTATCTGCTGGCTTTGAGATAGGATTATAAGTCTCTGGAAAAGTCCGCTCAATATGGTTAAATGGGAATTTTAATTTTTTTTCGGAAACATCATTTGATATTGATTTGAGCATACGAAGATAGGCTACAACAGAGTAAAGATCTTCTATATCCATCTCCTTATAGCGAGAGGATGGCATTATTGGGAATAGGGGCTGGCGATCTCGATTGACACCTTCTGTAATAGCTTGAACCAGCTCCCCATCGGTCCAATCACCAATAGCAGCAGGGGTAATATTGCTGGCATAGATAGTACCGAAAGTCTCCACAAATGCCTCCCCACCCATGCCCTCAGTTCCAGGTTGGAGGGTACCGGAAAAATAATTCCAGTTATTTTGAGAATGGCAGCCAATACAAAACATCACACTGTTTGCTAAATACTCTCCACGAGCAATGCGTTCCGATGGGATCGATTATTATTCAGCTGGGTGTATTCGATATTAGGGGTTAGGAAGTCATGACACTTAACTTACACCAAAACCTTCAGACAATTATGAAGTGTTGTCTAACGGGTTGGATAAATGAGGAAATCTAATAGGGACCAGTGTTAATATTTGTCGCTTGCAGGTTGGATCATTTAGTGAAACAGTTAGGTGGGTATTTTTAAGATAAAGATTTACCCAACGTCAGCCATCACAAGCTAATAAACGAAGGCTGGGAGCTCCAATCCTGTTGCAGGATTGGGGTCCAAACGTAATTGAGCGCAGGAGGCTAGAAATAAAAAACCCTCATCAGCTGACGAGGGTTTTTGAGGTTTAGCGTGTCGGAGGTTTTTAAACGTGTTCATGCTTTTTCTTACGCCATTTCTTGGTCTTCCATTTTCCAAGCTGTTTGGGCCAGTCATAATGCTTCTTATTCTTGAAACCCTTGGTCCAACGATAGTAT
>JABMPR010000320.1 GCA_013202895.1 bacterium
GGACCATGCATCCCTACAGTGAATTCATTCAGAAAGAAGTCTACCAACAGAACAGTCTGGATAAATCTGGAAAGTTAAACAATGATTTCCGACGGAATGGAGTGGGAATGTTTCTGCGGAAGTTCTGGCTGGATGAATTCCCCCAACTCTATAACTGGATCAAGGGTGATCTTGGACTGGTGGGAGTCCGAGCGCTGTCTGATCACTATCTAAGCCTCTACCCACCAGACCTTCGAGAACTGCGGAAACAGTATAAACCAGGTCTTTTGCCTCCTTACTATGCCGATTTGCCCAAATCTTTAGACGAGATAATTGAAAGTGAACGTCAGTATCTGAACAAAAAGCATGAGCACCCGTTTAAAACAGACATCATCTACCTTTATAAAATATTTGTGAACATCATTTTTAGGGGGGCCAGGAGTGGGTAGGTGGTATCTATTTATTGGCAGACTTTAATGCTGAGCCATCAGCCATCCTGAGTCCGTCACACTGAGTGTCATTCTGTGCAAGCCTAAGTCGGAAGGGTCACAGGACGAAGTGCGAGGGACGGGCTCTATGGCTTCGAGAACCTCAGCCTCCCAGCCCTGGTTCGGTGATGGCTTGCGAAGACTTAGGATGAATAGAGACATTAATTGATAAATATGGAGATGAAATTGAAGCTTAGTCGTTTGAAACGCCTTTTATTATTTGTGATTGTGCTTCAGCTCAGTTTGCCGACGACTTATGCCGTTTCCAGATATTTAACCATTGATCGCCAACTCTATCGTCATTATGAATATCAATTCATCATGACCGATTCCTTGTCAATATTCATCATGAATCAGCCCTATACGGAAGCTCAATTGTCCCAATATGCCAATGATCATTCCTCGAAAAAAATTGCTTCTTATCGTGCAAGCAGAATTGATTCAGAGGACGGTATTTCCATTCTGGTCAAACCCGGTTGGCAGATAAACAGCGATCCAGAATTGATTTCAAATCCATCGACCACTATAGATGGATACTTTAAAATTGGTGATATGATTGGCGTAAATCGACTGTATGCATCAAAGCAGATCGCTTTAGATCCAGATTTCCATGGGGATAAGAGTAAATCGTTTAGTGCCTATATGCAGGATGCCTACGTGCGTTATTCAGCGTCTCCGAAACTTTCATTCTTTGGGGGTCGTACTGCCAGGAATTATGGAATCCCCAATGAGTATGGTCTGTTTCTGTCGGATAATCCATATCCCTATGACCATTTCGGGTTTTCAGCGGCCAGTGACAAGTTTCAATTCTCGTGGTATTTTGGCAGATTAAACAATATGCAGGGCATAGATGCCCAGGGCGTGACCATCCCCATGGGTGAAACCCAAACGGTTCAACGCTATATGGCTTTTCAGCGACTGGATTGGAAAATAAATAAGCGGCTGCAGCTTGGTTTAAGTGAGGCGACCCTTTATGGTGGACCCAATCAAGTCCCTGTCGCGGCCTATGTGAATCCCCTCAATTTTTATTATCTCTCACAACGGAACCAGCGAGTTCAAATGAATGGCTCGTGGCAAGTTAATCTCTTCTACTATGTCCCACAAAAATGGGCCTGCTACCTGGATTTTTATATTGATGATTTTATCATTAATAATGAACCTGGTGTTATCGCTAGAGATATACACCCTGATCGTTTGGCCATCATGTCAAAAATATCCGTTCCAGATTTATGGATGGAGCAAACCTTATCCTCCCTGCGCTACGTGCGGGTCTGGAATGAAACCTATGTGACGTGGAGAAGCTTTGAGAACTGGGTCTATTTTAACAAAGGTCTCGGATTTCCGGAGAGATCCTATGAAGGTTTAAAACTGGAATCCAGCTATTTGGGTTCGGAGTGGTGGCAAGTGACATTATCTGTTGAGGGCTGGAGAAAAGGGGATCGATCGTTATTTACGATAGTCATTGATAGTAGTGATGCGTTTTTCCCCGCAGGCCACGTTACAAAGGGTTTAAGTACTATTGGGAACATACAATGCTTTTATAAGCGATTTGATCTGGAGCTGGAGTTCATGGTTGAGTTGTTCTCGTCTGAGAGCAATGAGACCATGAGCAATATTGGTTTTAATCTGGGTGTAAACTATGGGTTTAATGTGGGAGTAATGAAGTAATACTACGACATTGTAATCTTCGGGTTTGATCAACATTTTTCAGGACGACACCCAATACAAAAAAATGCCCCGCCAATCGGCGGGGCATTTTTAAATCGCGGTACCAAGAAAAAGTTTAAAACAGAGTGCTGATATCGTAGCTTAAATATATTCCGGCATTTATCCAAGAAACAGCATTGTTATCATCTGCCGTACCAACATCTTCACCTGAATCTAAGCTTACATTTGCACGTACATAAGGCTTAACAACTAAGGGTATATTCGGAATAGCAAATGAGTAAGTAGCTCCTGCAGTGAATCCCAGACTGGCACCATAATAACCACCGCCAACTTCAGCAGATATGGGACCATATGGCGTTTCAAGCAAAGCCGCATTCAATGTCCCTAGCAGGACAAGACCATTATATGATGTATTCTCATTGTCGCCATTAAAGTTGTATAGGCCAATTTCTGCACCAACACCAATCTCAATTGGACCCACTGCAAATCCAAAAGGTGTTGCAGCAATAATGCCAAAAACTGGAGCTGCTGTTGCACGACCCATGCCACCACTCATCCAAACTGGATATCCAAGCATAGCACCAGCAGTGTAGCCAATCAATGCGGATCCGCTGGTCACTTCAGTCTCCATAGTGCCTTCTTCAGCCAACATGGCTTCCAGGGCATCTCCGGCATCCTCTTCCATGGGTGCTTCTTCAACAGCATCTTCCGTGCCCAGCATTTCATCCATTGCTGCTGCTTCAACTGCTGCACTATCAGCAACCATCTCAACCGCTGCGCTATCAGGAGTAGCTTCTTCAGCGGGTACTTCCAAGCCTTCCTGACCGAATGCAGCTACAGCTAATACTAAA
>JABMPR010000321.1 GCA_013202895.1 bacterium
CTATGCTGGAGATAGTAATGCTGATGGTGATGCGACCTCTCCTGCAGCTGGTAACTGGCACACTATTCAGTTTAATGCTGGTAGTGATAACAGCAGTCTGTCACACTGTGTCCTCCAGTATGGAGGTGAGTGGATCGGTGGCACTCTGGGAACCATAAGAATTAATGAGTCCACCCCGACGATTTCTAATCTCAAATTATCATATAACACTATGGCACTTAATAATATCTCCAGTTCTGCTCTATATCTGGACAGCTGTTTGGTGGTTGACAATCTGCGAGGAATCAATAATGAGATAGGCTCCCCCAACATACAGCATTCAAGTTTGTATGATAATGGTCTCTACGATATTAACAATGCTGGCGCAGATAGTGTTGATGCGCGCTATAATTGGTGGGGTCTTGCTACCTTTAATGAAATGGTCTCCGGGGAGTACCCGCAGAATATTAGCAGCATTATTGATTTTATGGATGACCCCCTCCTGGGGCAGGTAAACTATTCGGATTGGGTTTATGCAGATCAGGGGATCTTTAGCATTGATCCTGATCACGCCTTGACCAGTGATTCCCTGTTTTCAGTGTTGTTGACCGGCTACCCATTCTCTTCGAGTTCGCAGGTAAAACTAAGCCAAACAGGATCAACCGATATCGACGCACTAGTCGTGACCTTCCTGGATACCACCCAACTATCAGCCCTGTTTGATCTCAGTGGAGCCATGCCGGGTTTCTGGGATATGGTCATCGTTAATCCCGGTGCCGATACCTTAAGAAGGCTCTCCGGGTTTGAGATCATTCTGGATGATTTGCCCCCGCTAATGACGCAACTGCCAGATACAAGTTTTGCAGAGGATCAGATGTTGAGCCTACCACTAGTATTTCTATATCCCTATGTAAATGATCCTGATCAGCCTGATTCCACGCTCTCCTGGAGTTTTGAAACTCCCAATTTCATGAGCATCAGTCTAAGTAATGATACAATCAGTATTTCATCAGCTGAGCATTGGTATGGAAGTGATAGTATCCTGGTCATTTGTAGCGACCAGTATTTTTCAGCGACCAGCATGTGGACATTCAATGTCACACCTGTGAACGATCCACCCTATATGTCCCAACCGTTTGTGGAATTATATGTCTCTGAAACCGATACCGGAATTATGATTATTCCGCGTCTCGAGGAATATTTTGCAGATTATGATCCAGATGACCATTTAACCTTTAGTGGGCTTGCTATTGATCCAGGTTTGGATTCCATGAGTTTTGTTTATAATGACACATCGAATGGTGCTCAGGACATCCGGAATGAGAGTGATACAACCGCTTTGGTGATTTATCCTACGCTTGATTTTAATGGAAGCGTTCGAGTGCTCATCACGGCTCTTGATGATTCCATGACATCAGTCAGTGATACACTGCAAATCCACATCAATCCAGTGAATGACCCGCCTAGCTTTAGTGATTTACCTGATACTTTAACGATTATGGAAGATGAATCCTCTATGTTGACATATTATGTATCGGATGTTGATGGTGACAGCTTGCTAGTTTCTGCCCAGTTTGTAGCTGAGCAGGTAACTGTTTTGCTGGAGGATACCCTGATAAGCATTATCCCGGCCATGAATTGGTACGGATCGACTGAAATTGTTTTAGAAGTATCAGATAGCTATGTCACGGTAACAAGAGTGATCTATTTGATCGTTCTCCCCGTAAATGATGCCCCTGGTGTTTTTCAATTAAGCAATCCAACAGCAGATAGCACATGGATTGAAATTACGGCCGCCAACATGGACGAAATCCTCATGTTTTCATGGACCGAATCTGCAAACGTAGATGGGGATACGATCAGCTACTATTCTGATTTTAGTGAGGGCTTGAGTATGCTTAATTTTGCAGAGCTGACAAATACTAGCTCTTCAATAAGCTTTAGCGATCTGGCAGCCATGCTGGATAGCAGCGGGCATGAAGAGATCAGCGGAACCTGGACCATGTTTGCCAGCGATGGGATTCTTTTAAGCAGTGCCAGCAATGGACCCGTCTTTATTTCAATAGATATGAGTGCTTTGGCACTATCGAGAGCTGAAATACTGCCTGAGAATTTTACGCTTGGGCAAAATTATCCAAATCCATTTAACCCCAGTACGACCTTGAGATATGGATTACCAGAAGCCTCAACTGTGTCACTGATTATTTATGATATTCGGGGTAATACCATATTGACTATCGAATCCGGATCAAAACAAGCGGGATGGTATGAATATGTCTGGAGCGGACTTGATAATTCGGGTCAGACTGTTGCTGCAGGTCTCTATCTAACAAGGCTTCTGGTCAGAGATTCTGATAGAGATGGGACAGGATCATTCTCTAAGGTGATCAAGATGCTGTATTTGAAGTAAGCATAATCCTATAAGTGCTTGCAGATAAGCCCCTGACCTCAAGACTTGGGGGCTTATGCCTAGAAACCTAATAGTTGATGTTGAAATGAGGAGATATGTTTGAACAAATCCAAGCCGCAAAAAAAAGATTAAATGGTTATGCCAACTTAACACCTGTAATGACCTCCCGCACGCTAAACCAGTTGATTGGAGCAGAGCTGTATTTCAAGTGTGAAAATCTTCAGAGGGTTGGGGCCTTCAAGTTTCGGGGAGCATTCAATAGCATTTCTCAACTATCAAAAGCAGAGCAAGCACGTGGTGTCATTACATATTCTTCCGGGAATCATGCTCAGGCAGTAGCCTTGGTCGGAAAAATGCTGAATATTCGAACCACAATCGTCATGCCGGACAATGCCCCAGCAACCAAACGGACTGCTACTGAAGAGTACGGAGCAACTATTGTTGAATACGATCACGACACAGCAAGTCGAGAAGATATTGCCAGTGAACTTGAAACCAGGCATGGCTATACCATGATCCCGCCCTTTGACCATAAGGACGTAATAGCAGGTCAGGGTACTGCCGCTCTGGAAATGTTTGAGGAGATCGGTAGGCTTGATATGCTGCTGGTTCCTTGCGGTGGAGGCGGTTTGCTGAGCGGCTCGGCTATTTCCGCCAAAGAAATGTCGCCGAATTGTGAAACCATTGGTATCGAACCAGAACTAGCTGATGATGCAACCAAGTCATTTCACACAAAAATCCTACACAGCGTAAAAAATCCACCCACAATCGCTGATGGAACCCGTACCACATCTCTTGGTAAAATTACATTTCCCTTAGTCCTGGAGTATGTTGATGATATGAAAACGGTCTCAGAGGAAGTCATAATAGAAGCAGTAAAGTTTCTGTTCTTCCGGATGAAACTTGTAGTTGAACCCTCAGGGGCACTTGGGCTGGCAGCCCTTTTAAGTCGGGCAGTCACTGCAGAAGGCCGGGTTGGAATCATTTTAAGTGGCGGTAATATTGATTCTGCTACCATGACGACGATCTTAAACTCTTGAACAAAACGTAATCGGCGTACAGTACACAAACCGAAAACTCATTTATTAAAATAGAAATAATTAATCATGAGCGATTCAAAGACAAAAAAATATCAAGAGATGTTCGATATATATGAGGAAATGGTTGGGAGCATTCCTGAAATAGAGCGTCGGGGCGCAACAATGCCCTATACAGCTTTAAATGGGAATATGTTCTCGTTTTTATCGAAGGAGGGTCAAATTTCCCTGCGCTTATCGCGACCGGACCGCGACCTATTCCTGAGTATTTATGATGATAGTCTTAGTATACAATATGGTGCAGTAATGAAAGAATACGTCGAATTACCTGATGCTGTAGCGAAATCCCCTGGAAAACTAAATGAGTACTTTTGTATTAGTTACGAATATGCAAAAACTTTGAAGCCAAAAGCGACAAAGAGACCAAAGAAATAGACAAAATAAGAGCCGCTTAACAAATGTCAGTATCTGTCCATTACGACCGGCAGGTTTAGCTCACCCTGAGGGAGGCGGATGGGTTGTGCGGAAGGGTGTGTCAGGAAGAGTATGCAAATTAGAAGTTATAAAAACTCAGATGAATCATCCATTCTCACGCTATGGGAAAAGTGTGATTTGATCCGTCCCTGGAATGATCCCAAAAAGGATATCAGCCGCAAACTGAACATCCAACCCGAAATGTTTCTTGTGGGGATCGTCAAAGGTGAGGTTGTTGCCTCTGTAATGGCAGGCTACGAGGGTCACCGGGGATGGGTGAACTATCTGGCTGTTGCTCCTGAATATCGCCATTTAGGCTTAGCTAGAAAAATAATGGCCGAAGCGGAAGCTCTATTAATAAAAGCGGGCTGCCCAAAGATCAATTTGCAAATAAGAGAATCCAACACAGTTGCAGTAAATTTCTATAAAAAATTAGGTTATGAGCTTGATGAAGTCCTAAGTTTTGGGAAGCGACTCCAGGATGACGAGTAGAAATTAATCAGGCTGATGCATCAACTGGGACTCAGGCATATCCATTGCGCTGGACCGACCAATAGAGGATCCTGATGTTTAAGAATATTCCAAGTCATATTTCCGCTCGGATGAAATATCTTGAACAAGCCGATCAGATTGATCGTAAAGATGGGACCCCTCGGCAACAGCGCCTGCGTCAAATTCCACCAGAAACAGGACAGTTTATTGCACGAATGCTAAAAAATGCTCCCCCAGGACCAGTAATAGAGATCGGGACCAGTGGGGGATATTCAACCCTATGGTTAGCCCTGGCCTGCCGCTCCAGAGGGATGAAGATTACGACTTTTGAAATACTTCCTGAAAAAGTTAAAATGGCAAAAGAAACCTTTGAGC
>JABMPR010000322.1 GCA_013202895.1 bacterium
GTATGATGATATTCGTCTGGAAACATGAACTTAAGCAAGCTTAGTAAAGGACTTAATTAATTGAGAAAAGTAAGCATACTGATTAGTGTAATCTGTTTGAGCTTGGGCCTAGTGGAGACACTCTCAGCCCAGGCCACCTTCCAGTTTACGATTCAATCCTGGGGCTCATATACCAGTTACGATCATCCGGAAGAAATTAATTCTGAATATCATCAACTCAATCCGCAAACAGGAATTATAGATTTAATCCCGGCCGATACAATTGCGGCCTACGAATCCCAGCAACTGGGTGTCGGGATCCGGCGGGCTCGTTTGCGTGGTAAAATGACTAAAGGTAAAGCCTCCGGTTTTGTCCAGTTCGATGCTGCCACCGCCACCATGATGGATGCCCAGATTGATTATAATTTCACTGACAATTTGAATGTAAGATTGGGACGTTTTGTTGGGGCCGGTAGCCAAGCAGGGGGAAATACATCTCATACAGCTATAGATTTTGCTGAAAGATCAATAGTCGGTAGGTTGTGGGCTAGTGCAGTGAGCCGTTCAGATTATAGAACTTATGGGATGGCTGTAATTGGAAAATTTAATAACTTTAACTACCAAATTTTGGCTCAAAATGGTGATGGAACGCTAAATCTTAAGCCCTATGGCACAAAATCTAGTGGTTCCGATGAAGATACTGGTGTTATACCTCAGTTGGATGTAGCAGTATCAACATTTATTGGGGACGCAATAAATGTCGGTCTGCATTATGGCTTGCCAAATGAAGATCGTGTTAATGTTTCCTCGGCAACCGGGTTTTTATATTTTAAACCACAGGATTATAATACGGGGAAATTTAGAGGAAAGTTTGATTTCGCGCAGGTAGTGAATCATGAAAATGACCAGGACGCCACCTCCCTGGGATGGGGTGTGGGTGGTTTTTATAGATTGTCATCAAATATGGAATTGGGTGCTGGTTATCAACAGTGGGATCCAGATACCGATACAAAAAAAGATGCTTTTGGTAATATCCTGATTGGAGCTACCTACTCACCTAATCCTGATCATTGGAAAGATACTCTGTTCAAATTGATTGCTACTTTCAAAACATCGGAAGTGGACAATGAACCACTTGATCCACTGGTGATTCACCTGGTTTGGCAAGCCTATATGCACTAAAACTTTTATTGATTGGAAATCGAATAAAACTGGGTGCTAAATTCTTTGAATATTTGCAGTTATTTTCCAAACAATTTATCATAAAGGTCAACGCAATGAAACTTTTGAACAGAACAACAATCTACAAAGGTTATTGCTTTGACCTTTATGAAGATCAGGTCATTTGGGTTAATCGGAGAGAGTTAAAACGCTCGTTGATCAAACACTCTGGCATCAGCGTAATGCTGCCATTACTGGACTCAGATCGGCTTATTCTTATTAATCAATATCGCTACGGTGTTCAGGATAATATTTGGGAACTCCCGGCTGGTACTATAAATATTGATGAAACTCCCTTAGAATGTGCCCAACGTGAAATTGAAGAAGAAATAGGGTACCAGGCCAAAAACTGGAAGCAAATTGCTTCATGCTATTCATCGCCACATTTTAGCACTGAAATTGTACATTCATTTATCGCTGAGGATCTCATAAAAACAGAAACTAACCGTGATGCAGATGAAATAATTGAGATGCGCACATTTTCAAAACAGGAAGTGAAGCAGATGTTGAGTGATGGTCAGATACGAGACGCAAAAACTCTGGTAACGCTTTACACGTATTTTAATAATATTTAATGCTGTGAAATCGAGTCGTTTTTATTTGAACAATCTACTAGCGGGACATTCTCCCTAAAACTGCATTTAGAAAATCGATTATAACCATCTTAGGTTTATGAGATTCTCTTTTCTCTAAGCTATTTTTATAAGCAATGCCTGAAATAAATCTTCCCAAAGGAATATCGCTGACTAACTTTCCGTCAAACAAACGAGGTCAATTGGATGTATGAAACAGGGATTCTGCCCAGGCGGATTGGTATTGCTGAGGCGCATAATTATCGATGGAAAAATGTCGAACAAGACCTGGTTGACTGGTGGCTTGCTCAATCAGTAGGACATACCAATCTCATCACTTCAGAAGGTGAATATCTAATTGTGATGGATGCAGGGGAAGGCAATGCTGGACCTGGACCAGATGTCCTCAATTGCCACATTATCATGGGCGATATTGAGATGGCCGGATCGGTAGAAATGCATCGCCGAGCTTCAGATTGGTTTCGTCACCATCATGATGTGGATTCAAACTACGATCATGTTATTCTCCATGTTGTCGAGGAGATACAGGGAGGTCCGGATATGGCTACCCTGGTGGTGCAACAGGAATGGAGGGCTAATCTATGTTGCCCAGCCAGGCGTCCGGTCAATTACTCAGAACTGCTTGAATTGGCATTACTCCGATTCCAGAAAAAAGTAGATCACCTTGATGCGCTGTCCCTGAATGAGTCGATCATCAGTCCTTTGCTGTTGGGAATGATAGAGATCATACTAGCCGGTTCGCAACGCCATCGTCATTTGCAGGAAGTCGCTATCCGTCTAGGATTAGAAGGTTGGCCAGATGCCAAAATATGGCAGGGGAGTAATCAATCCTATCCACAATCTCTATCACGGTTCAACCAGATCGAAAATCTAATCAAGCATCGGTCATTATTTGATCCTGTTAATTGGCATTCGCAAAATTTTAAGCATTGGACTGGCTGGGATCGCGTTCTAGACCCATTAATCCGACTCGGCGTCTCACATAATCAGAGTCGCGAATGGGTAGTGAATATTCTGGCAGCATTTCAGGCAAAAGCGGAGGGCTTTGAACTCTGGATGGAATTGCCAGTTTTCAGACATTATGGATCCGAAAAACAAGCCCGGGTGAATCTGGGATTATCCAGTGTTTCTAATATTATCGTACAGCAGGCTATCCTCCAATGGCAGAATCAGTATTGTTCACAAAGCGACTGCTCGGTTTGCCCTTTAGCCCAATGCCATTAGATCTTAGCTTAGATTAATTAAATCACAGGATGATATAAAAGTTATAAATGGCTGATTCTGAGCTTGTTATCAAATAATTCGGATGATATCTTCTCTCCCATTATGAATTCCCTTTTCAAGTCGCGAACGGTTTGGTTCGCAATAGTTATCTGTCTGTTTTTATGGGGGAATACCCTGGCCGCTGGTCATGCTCCCATACCAAGCGTTGTAAGCATGGGGCAATTGATACAGCCTGTTATGGATCTTCAAGACGATGATTTTCTACTCGAATATTTTCTACAGGAAGCCAAACGCTATTATGCTGATGCACGACTTATGATCGTTGCTCGTGATACTCTGGGGGTCCAATTTGAAGTAGAACGATTGGTGGCAACTCTGGCTGCTATCGAGGAGATCGACGAACCCCTTCCCGAAGAGATCCAGGAAACAGTAAAGGGTTTGAGTGAGCTGGCTTCAACTGATTTCAATGGTTTTATTAGCAATGATCTACAGTCATTGCTGGGGCAACCATCTCTAAAAGATCAATTATCCCGAATGAGCGATCTTGTTGATTCTCTTGACAAAGACGTGGGTTTTGTCGTTGTGGATGATCGGGATGGCCATCTGCCTTTGATCCTGAACAGCAGGGTGAAAACCATGATTAAATTGTTAAGCGATAGGAAACACGCAGAGTTCCAGGTCTGGCTCGACCGCTATGCACTGTACGCCAGCACGATTCGCCCCATCCTGGCATCCTATGGGGTTCCAGAAGAGTTGATTTATCTGGCTATGATCGAATCGGGATTGAACACCAAGGCTTATTCCTATGCCCATGCAGTTGGACCCTGGCAATTTATTTCAGCCACAGGTCGAAGATATGGATTAAAGCGAGACTGGTGGGTGGATGAACGCAGGGATATTATCAAATCAAGCAATGCGGGTGCCCATTACCTTAAAGATTTGTACGATGAGTTCGAAGATTGGTATTTGGCCATGGCTGCCTATAACACAGGGGAGGCACGGATAAGACGAACCATCCGCCGTGAGGGTCATCGAGATTACTGGCGCATGATCACGTTGCCGCGACAAACCCGGAATTATGTGGCTACTGTGCTCGCTGCTGCCATCATCTGTCAAGATCCCGAAAGTTATGGTTTTCACATTAAAGAATTAAGCGATTGGGAATATGAAATAATCGAGATTGACAGGAGTTTGGATCTGGACAAAATCGCCATTGCCCTGCGGGTCGATTATGTGCAGCTGAAGAACTACAATCCTGAATTACGTCAGGGAGTCACTCCACCATCGAAAACTCCCTATCCGCTCAAGGTTCCCAACGGAAAAAGTGGGGCTGGAAATCAAGCGATGGCATCAATTCCAACTTCGGATAAGATAGATTATCAGGTCCACTATGTGCGCCGCGGAGAGACCCTGTCTGTTATTGCCAGCCGCTACGGCGTCTCGTTAACCAAATTGGTCCAGGCAAATCGAATAAAAAATCGGAATCGTTTATCGGTGGGTCAAAAACTAGTAATTCCTGCTCCGAAAAGCTATACTGCTTCTTCATCCTCAAAGAAATCTACTCAAGCTGCACCGCCTTCTGCTGATTATGAAAAGATGGTTTATTCTGTAAAAAAGGGTGATACTCTGGGTCAGATTGCTGAAAGCCACAGAACAAGCGCCAATCGAATCAGACACTGGAATGGTTTACGCTATGGGGAGCACATTTATCCCGGTCAAAAATTGACAATTTATACCCGGAAAAAAAATGGATAATCAATATAAAAATAAAAACCGCATCTACGGGGTTGTGCTA
>JABMPR010000323.1 GCA_013202895.1 bacterium
CCTTTGCATTAATGATTTCTCCCAGGACTTCGCCGCCACCTGAAAGCACCACTGTTACATTAGGATCGCCGCCTTTAACTTCAATGTTACCATTTATTTTTGATTTACCATCTACCGTAATAAACAGCTCTTTAAATTCTTTGTTTTTAGGGTTTTTCCGATCACGATTTACAATGACATTACCTTTAACAACTGTCCCCTCTAACAGATCGATGTCTCCGTTGACTGTTGAAACGTCACCGGTTATCAGCGATTGTTCCATGTTCATATCTCCATTAACCGTTCCAAGATCACCGGCGATCTGGGTGTAGACATTGCAATTAATGCTTCCATTTACAGTTGAAACATCTCCGTCAACGGAAACTTCACTTCCCAGCGTTATTGAACCATTCACACAGGAGATTTCTTCTGTTTCGGCATTTCTATCGATAAGGATAGATCCATTGACGCAGGAAACTTCACTGACTTTTGAATTTTCGCCAATTGTGATTTTTCCATTCACTGTTGAACAATTGCCATCGACCGTTGCATCATTTCCAACAGTTATTGAACCGTTTACCGAGCGTAATCCGCTAGCTTTATGTTCTCCATCAGCCACAAAAATACTCTTGTTGACACCTGTATCTGAAGAAGCTCCGCAAGCCATAAATACAAAGGTCATAACTGCTAAGAATGAATGTTTCATAAGTCTGTTCTCCCTAATCATTATAATTTTCTACCATCTATCATTGCTAAATGCTTAAAAAGGTTTACCTGAAAGTAGTATTACACTACTGAAGCTTAGCAGGTTTGCTGCTGTCAGCAGGACATTGATCATGGGGCTGGTATATTTCTGAGATTCTTTTGCCGTTTTCATTTTCTATCCTCCTGTTTCTGGTAAGTTCTTCTTGTCAATCTGGCTCTTATTACACAAGTGCTGTGCCAGAAATAGGAAGAGCCTCGTATGTACTTTGTTTTTAATGGATTTATATGGCATTAACCAGGTGTGTGAAAGAAGCTTAAACCAGAAATATCTCATCATTATGATATGCCAGCATATCACCCTGATATACCGAGATGGCAATTTTTCGTGGAATTATGGACTGGACTCAAACATTGAATCAAAACAAATCAGGATGGACTTCCTGCTGGTTTAAAGCCTTCAGCGTAAGTGGTGCTGAATCTTTCAGATAGTATTCCATGGATTCGATCTCACCTTTTGGGATGGGGTAACGACTGATAAATCGAATATTCAGTGGTTCAGGAGAGCTGTCAGACTCAGTTATTCTGGCAGATAGATGTTCAACCAGAAGCTGGTTGGGATTTAAAATAGTTGTACTTATACCATGGTCAATTAGCAGGTCCCTGAAAATATTGGCCTGATATCCATAGTGGGTACAGCCCAGAAAGGCAAATAATGAGTGAGGTTTGTGATCAAAGCAAGCCAGAGCCTCTTCAATATAGTCCCTTAAAAGATTACGACAGGCAGCTCCTGTGGCATCATTTGATATGGCGTGTGCCAGCTCTGGGCAGGGTTGAGCAACCAACTGTGAAGGTGGAGCGTTGATTAATCTAGGATAAGTATTCGCTTCAGTAGTGGTTTCCGTGGCAAAAATGATCAGATCATGATCAGGTTTATCTGCCAACCTTTCTTTACACAGTTTAACACCCGTCTCTACGATTCCAGTTACCTTAGGTGGACTCTGTCTGGCGAAATCAGTTTCATAATAAATCACACTAAGCGTATTGCAGGCTATGGCCATTTCAGCAGGTGAAAATTTGGTGTTGGCAGCAATTAGAAAGCGATCAAAAAGAGCAATTCTTTCAGCCTGTGTTTTCAGGGCATTATAACCATTACGATCATGTGGCGCCGCATTAACGTAGAGTAGCTCGACTCCAGCTCCTACTCCCGATTCCTGAAGAGCCTGTTCAAGTCCGGCACACACAGATAAGCCACCTAAACCTGAATCTGTAATCATTAATCGCATCGGTGTTTACTCCGGGAGCAAATGATTATAGTAACCGGTCATTAGATCCTTTATTACTGGTCCCTGGACTTTCCTCAGCTCAATAATTCCAGCTGCTGGAAATTCATAAGTTATAATATGTATATTTTGCTCAAGACACCAGGAACCAAGGGAACCCGGTGTTGAGTAACCCACATCCGGGACCAGATCCATTCCAGTGCGTTGGGAAATATCTCTGGCAATCTGAGAGGCATGGGGATCATCAATGCAGGCCAGAAATCCATGCAAGGAAACGATAAGGCGGGGCTTCAGGGTTCCAATTAATTCTATCATTGCCACGGTTTCAGGTTCAGAGCCAGCGTGTGCTCCAGGACTTAAGGCAACATTCTGGGGACCAGCCGGTTGGTTTCGGTAAAAAACAGGTTCCGGGGACCAATTGCCTGTAGGGTAATTCCGATTTAAATCGACACCATTTGCATTACAACGCGTACCGGCGATAACACCATCGGGGTTTGCAGAAAGGATCACCCCCGCCCTCAAATCCTCAGGCTTTATTGTCCGTAGTGATTCAGATAACAGGACTGTTGTGAGACTTTCATCACCGTGAATAGAACCAAGAATGAGGATTGCACAACTGCCAAAAGTGGACTCATAAATCTCAAGCCCTGACCCTTTTACACTGCCACCGAATATTCTAGGTGGGTAATTTATGGGACCGTATTCGCTAGGGGTGGAAATTTTCAATCAGGGAAATTTGTGGACATGCCTAGTTCGCTGTCTCGTCTGAGCCAGCAGATTTGCTTTTGGTATTATCTTCAGTAGGAATCTGAAAGTAGAATATACTGCCCTTGGGCTCCCGGTCTCGATAGCCAACTTCACCATTGTGTTGTTCGATTATCATCTGGGATACGGCTAAACCAAGCCCCGTTCCCAGACCGCCACCTGATTTTCGAGTCTCGAGCTGTGCATATTTATCAAATATTTTTTCTTTTTGGCTGGATTCAACACCTGGCCCATCATCTGCCACACTGAAGTACAAAAAAGTTTGTCCCTTTTGTTGTTGAGCATTTAAATTTACAACAATTTCTGAACCCTCTGGTGTATGAGTAATCGCATTGCTGATAAAATTAGTAATAACCTGCTCTATCTTGCGAGGATCACAATAGCAGGCCTCGATGCCGTCTTCTGCTTCCAGTCTTATTGAGGTCTTGCGTTGATTGGCAACTGGATCTAACATCTGAATTGATGATGAAATTATTGGTTTTAGAGCTGTTCTGGTTTTAGTGAGAACCATTTTCCCTGCTTCAAATTTGGATAAATCCAACATTTCGTTGACCAACTGAAGCATCTTTTGACTGGTTTCACGAATAGTGTTAGCTATTTCTTTTATGCGCTCGAATGGTTTTTCACCCATCTTTAGCAATTCTGCAAAGCCAAATACAGATGTGAGCGGACTTCTCAAATCATGAACCAATATGGCTGTAAAATCAGCTTTGAGGCGCAATTCATGTTCCATTTTCTCTTGTTCAGCATGACGAATAATCCGCCCGCGATAGAAAATAAAAGCGGCGATGAGAATCAGGAAGCCAACAGAAAAAGCCAGAATAATCCACATTACTGTGAATCGTCGTTGGAATTCAAGATCTTTGATCAACGCATTTTCCATCATTTGACCAAGCTCTTTTTCTCTTTTATCCAATTCGTAGCGAACCTCTAATTCAGCTACGTTTTGATTACTCTGCTGAACGTATATTTCATCTCGGGTTTGCTGTAGCGCCTTCTGGTAAGTCAGGGCAATATCAGCTTGTCCATACCTTGAATAGGTTGTAGTGAGCATATGATTTGCGCGTTGGATGGTTCTAAGATCGTGATTCTGTTGGGCAATGTTTAAGCTTGAAAGCATGGCTTCGATTGCTTTGTCCTTTTTGCCGCTATTCATGTATAGCTCACCGATCAGCAAATAAATTTCTGATGAGATTCCTTGTTCGCCTGATTCTTCAGCTATTTTCTGTCCCCTCTGATAAAAGGAGAGCGCTTTTTCTATTTCACCAGCCTCCTGGTGGATGCTTCCCACATCACTTAATGCGACCGCTATTTCGCCCGGATTGCCTTGTTCTTGTTTAAGATCAAGAGCATCTTGAAAATATTTTAGAGCTGTGTTTAGCTGAAATTGATAGTAATACAGCTCACCAAGGCTGGTATATAGCTTTGCTAATAGTGGTGGATCAGAATAATCATCTGAAATAACCAGTGCCTGCTCCAGATGCTCTTTCGCTTCCTCAAATCGCAAAAGGGTCATCAAGGATTGGGCAAATCGATTTTCTGCGGTTAGGACCCCTTCAAGATCATTGATGTCATTATATATCGAAAGGGCTCGTTCTACAAAGCGTAATGATTTCTCAGTCTGTCCCCACTGTGAATAGACTTCACCGATAAGCATCAAGGTGGCGGCTACTTCCCCCATCTGCTCAATATCCTCAAATATCATAAGAGCCCGCAGATAATAGTCTAAGCTTTGATCGCTTTGGTTCAGAAGGCTATATGTAGTTCCAATTGTTCTCAGAATACGGGCAATCTGGGGGGCATCAGAGAGATTTTCAAGCTGTGTCAGACCAAGAGCTGCATGATCCAGTGCGTTTCGATAATCCGCCTCATTATTGTAATAAATTGCCAGATTGGCATGTGCTATCCCCATGCCTCTTATATCACCGAGAGAGCCAGCCAAATCCAGAGCTAGGCTAGCATATCGTTGACTTTTTCCCCAGTCTGTTCCTAAATGAATTTCGGATAATTCATTTAGAATGTCGACAGTCTCACTCTCATTGGTACTTCTCAAAACCTGTTTCAAACTATCTATTACAGGGGCTTGTACTGCAAAAAGACCTGAGAAAGACCCTAAAACCAATACCAATCCAATTAATATTTTGTGATAAACCTTGAAAATCATTTCTGCTCCACTAATGATCCTGTAATATACTATCTGTCACCGGTCGATTCAGCTATATAAAGAATCAGCGTTAATCTAGTGAATTTAGTGGCACTATCAAACGTTAGCTATCATTATCCGCAGAATCAATCCAGATCAATTGGGTGACGAGAACATTGGATTTTAGGAAGAATAATTATTCCTATGCCTTTGACTCCAGGCTACTTTTAGGGCATGCAGTCCAATAAACCGGTCATCAATCGCATCCTTTCATATCTTATGATAATTAACATTCTGTTTATCCATGGTTGCACAATTATTTTTCCGATTATTGCTCCCTTCAATGATCTACCTGAACCTAGCGGACCCTATGCAGTAGCAACTTGTTCAACTTCTTGGACAGATAGTAGTCGGGAAGAAACGTTTACAGAAAAACATGATTTTAGACGACTTGCCATCAAAGTGTGGTACCCGACAATACAAGAGAAAACAGTTGAACCTGAACTGTATGTCGAAAATCCAGAATTGAGATTACCCGCTATCGCCAATCAACTAAACCTGCCCATTTCATTGATCAGACATTTTGACGGTGTCCTAACCAATTCCTTCGTAAGCGACCCTCGGGCAGATTTTGAAACAGTTTTTCCAGTAATTCTTTTTTCTCATGGACTGAGCGGAATGCGTTCTCAGAATACATCAGTCATGGAAGAATTAGCAAGTCACGGCTATGTTATTCTTGCTCCTGACCATAGCTATGATGCCAATATTGCTATTTTTGATGACGGTGAAATTGCTGAATACAGAGCCGGAAATCGCCGGGTGCTCAAGGGAAACAGATTGGAAGATGTTGATTTGAGTAAGATATCCATTCGAGTATCAGATTTAAGTTTTATTATCGATAAGATTAAAGAGAATAACCTGGATCCATTTCTGGAAGGTATTCCCTATGACTCAAAAACAATTGGAGTGATTGGCCAGTCTCTCGGTGGCGCCACTGCCATCAGTACCATGGCAATGGATGAACGCATCCAGGCTGCCATGATTCTGGATGGTTGGTATATTCCAGTTCCTGATTCAATTTTATCCCAGGGCGTTGAGGCTCCAGTTTTTCACCTGGGGCAGCTAGAGTGGTCGGATGAAAATAACTATGAGCGGATGGATCGTCTTATGCTTAGCGGGAGTGGACCTTTTTTCAAACTTTTAATTCCTAATACTCAACATACTGATTTCACAGATATGCCCCTTTTCACCCCTTTTTCACTCTTGATTGGTTATACCGCTATCCAGGATCCTATTTGGTTGAATGATCTCATCCGGCACAGCGCGGTTCTATTTTTTGACACTTATCTCAAAGCCTATGATTCCCGGGCGTTTCAAACCCTGATCAGCAACGAACCCGAAACCAGCAGCTATATCTTTATTCCATAAATCCCTGGAACAACTAACAATTGAAGGCTGAAATTCTTCGTCGGGTTGAACTGCCTTAGGATGCATAAAAAACGAAATGGTCAATCCCAGTAATTTGACCTCCCACTTTCAACATTGAAGTGCGACACTTTTGTTCTCCCAGAACATATTCCAAGGTGACTTAAATCCATGTCTTTTTCTCGGTCTTGTGTTGAGTTCGTAAGCTATCCTGTTGCAGTCTTTTTGTGCTATTTTAGCCATACTTTTACGTTTTGGGAGGTATTGCCGAATTAGACCATTGGTGTTTTCGTTTGTTCCACGCTCCCAGGAATGGTAAGGCGTAGCAAAATAAAAGGTAACACCAGTATCCCATTCCAAGTCAGAATATCCATGAAATTCTGTCCCGTTATCGGCAGTGATTGTGAGGACTTTATCCTCATGAGCCCTGATTAATTTGCGAGTAACCCAGTTTAATTCTTCCTTGGTTCTGTTCCGCAATTTACCTATGAGAGTGTATCCAGTCTTGCGCTCAACAAGTGTCACAATACAGTGTTTATCGCCAGATCCCATGACCGTATCAATCTCCCAATCACCGATTCTTTCCCTCTTATCAATACATTCAGGTCGTTCTGAGATATGTCTCTTTCCACCCAACAAACCGCGTGAATCCCTTGACCCGTAGCGCTTTCGTCTCTTTTTTGTAGACTGACGCAAGTGTTTGTAGAGGGTCCCACCTTGAGATTTATCCCACAAGACGTACTTGTAAATGGTCTCATAGCTTATGGAGATAAAGCCAAGTGATTTCAGAGTTCCTGAGATTTGTTCGGGGCTCCATTTTCTGCGCAGCAGCCTCCTGACAATGTTAAGGTCATCGTGGGAGTAGCGGAAACCACGCCGGGCTTTCGACCTTATCGTATGGGCTCTGTACACGGCATAGGATGTACGATAAGTTCCTTGTCTTGTGTGTCGTTTAACTTCCCTGTAGATAGTACTTCTATGTCGATCCATAGCTTGAGCGATCTGGATGACAGAAAGTCCTGCTTTTCTAAAGCCTGAGATGGTGTATCTTTCATCCGGGGTGAGCTGATTGTATTTCATACCTTTTTATCCTTTCTTTCGACGGAGAGCAAAATAGTTGAGATCACAGTTCAC
>JABMPR010000028.1 GCA_013202895.1 bacterium
AGTATCTGAAAGATCGAATTGAATATCAAAATAAGTATCCCCCTCTTGCTGAAATTATGGAATCCCAAATGGGGCAACCCGCTGGATAGGTGCGCCCATACCCCTGACTTATTGAGAAGTTACTAATACGGTGTGCTACGGTACTTGTGCTTTGTCTGTCACAGGTTTCCAGTACGTGCTGTTCTTCAGGCAGTAGCCCCATTACAGGTGCTATGCATGTGAACCTTGATTTGCCGGTTGCTGTCAGTCAGGATCACGCACAGTAAGATGTCGTCCTCTCTCGGATATTTTATCCCTGCGTGACCCAGTATGCTCAAGCGGGAATAAGCCCGTATCAATAGCACAGTCCTCACACATAGGCTTATAATCGATCGTGTAAGTCTCGCCTTCGGTGATTTCTTTGCTGCAGTTAACACAAAACATTATGTTGCTCCGGTTTGCATATCGACGAAGTTCTTCATTCCTGAGTTCCATCAACTCTATCCCGAATACATGCAGCCAAGGTTTCCAGTTCGGTTTTCTTCAGTGTGGAAAGGAAATTAAGATCCGCATCGGTTATTAAAAGTCTTTGAATTATCTCTATTATTTTCTCTTTTACCATTATATCCCTAAAATATTATGTTCATTGATTATTATAATATGAATGTACTTCATTCCCGGTTTTATAGCACACGCTTGCGGGATAATACAAATATAAACGACCTGTGAACATCTGTAATTATTCTTGCATTTTGATCTACGAAACAGAAAAAGGCATTTATGAATTAACCCGATCTGATATTTTCGATGGATAATTTCGCATTCCCTATAACCGTCAGGCGAGCATATGAGGGAGTTCCATTGTCGAGAGAGGATCATGTTTGATCGGGGAAATATTAACGCTGCATGGAACGAATGAGAAGATCAATATCTGGTCAGAGGTGTTAAGCTATTTATGATATTTAAATTGCTGTGTGTGATGTCAGAAAATACCGATTAATAATCTGCCAGATTCAATGGTTCATTCATTCCGATTAATCGACAACATTTGAAATTGAGTGATTCTACATTGATGTGATCTTCATGGAAATCATATATTTTAAGATAGATTAATGATTGCACCTTCCAAAAGATCAGCATGCGAGGGATGACAAGTGAAGATCAATACTTGTTTTTCTTTGGCGTATTGTCTTAGGAGACTGGCGGCTTTTGATTGTCTATCTGGGTCCATATTAACTAGAGGATCGTCCATAGCTATAAAACCGCTCCTGTTTTTGAGGAAATAATTCGACATTGATAAGCGAAGGGCAAGCATAAGTGCATCTATTGTACCAGTTGAAAGGAGGTTCTGTAGAATTGTATTACCGTCTTGTAAGAAACCAGCCGGCAAACCGTCTTCCATTATGATTTGCTCGTATCGTTTGTCAGTCAGCGTAGCGATGTACTTTTCAAGATCTTCTTGTAAACTATCAAAAGTGTGCGTTTCCAAGCTTTTGAGCAGAGCCGTAGACGTATCTCTAACCCGTGCTATAGCTTTGCCTTTTCGGATATTAGTGCCAAAATGATCCTTCGCTTCATTTAATTGCGTTTGAAGCTCTTCAGAGGATTGATCGGGCAATTGTATTCGTGCATGCTCTAATTCCAGTGTCCTTAGTGTATCAGCCTCTCGGCTCATTTTCCCGCTCAACTCATTGTAATGCTGAATAAACATATCAGCACTCTCATATCCTTCAGGTAGCGGAGTAAGAGAGGATAATCTTTCCTCTTTATCTCTTTTTTCCTGCGATGTATCAGTAATTTCTGAGAAAAGAGAGTCACGATCCTTATATCTGTCTTCTAGCTCTCTTAAATCTTCCTGAATATTGACTATCATGGATTCCTTTTGTTCCAATAAGTGCTTGGCATTAATGAAATCAATAGTTACATCATTTAATGGTCGAAGGGACTGCAATTCGCACAATTCCCCAACATTTTTCTTAAGATCGTTAAATGTTATGCCTCCTAGCTCATCCGCGAAATTTGTGTTGGCATATTCTAAAGCTCGTTCGCATTCTTCAAATCTCCGATGGATCTCCCTAGCTTCTTCAATAGTGTTCACACTATGACTTTTTAGCAGCCTGTCTATTTCTTTTTTGGAATCCTCATGTCTATTTGCTGTATTAGCAAAATCCCCTTCGCCTGATATGACCGACAAATTCCAATCATGCGATTCAAGTATCAATCTACCACCAGCTTCATATGTTCGTTTTTCGCCTATTTCGACTTTGTCTTCGTATGGCTGGTCTATATCTTTCACAACTGACATTATTATCTGTTTTTTCGCATCGAAATTAATGACAAGTTTACCTGCAGTCAGTTCGGTTCTTAATCTATCTATTTCCATAAAGGCGTTGTTGATTTCACTTAAGTGCTCAGAAGTTAGCTTTTGTTTAGAATTGAGACTTTTCTGAGCTCTATCTAATAGCTTTTTTTTCTCTAAAACACGCCCATACTTTTCTATAATAGCTCTATTTGCCTCTGCTTGTTCTGCTTTTTCTTTTTCTTTTCCTAACACTCTGACTTGTTCTCTATATGCTGGTAGTGTTTCTTGGGTTTCTTCCGTCTCTCTTTTCTTCAAAATCCAATCCCTATCGTCCGCCCTGTATTTATTGATTTTCTGACTAAGAATCTCTATTCGTAGAGACAACTCATTTCGTAATGAGGTATCATTAAAAGCTTGCTCACTTTCTTCAACGAAAATCCTTTTCGCGGATATGGATTTCTTGGTCCTAGTTATTTCCTGATTGATTCGGTCGATTTCACCTTCAATCTGATAAGCTTCTTCAAAAGCATTTCGAATTTTTTCTTTAGCATAATATGCTTTTAAGATACTCCCAACTCTTTGAATCCAAGGATTCTCGATTCCTCTTCCTCCTGTCTATTATACACATCTCCGTGTTCA
>JABMPR010000029.1 GCA_013202895.1 bacterium
TCACCGGGGTTTTTTTACACCCAAGCCAATGGTGTTTGGTGACACAATCAAGGTCGAGCCTCACACTTTACGGCTGAAACGAAGTCGGGTATAATCACAAGTCAAAGCACGATCTAAAACCATATATATTTAGGATTAGCATGGATGTCCCGATATGTGGAAGCCTGGTCGAGATCATACTATCCTCGCCCTAAATGTGTTTCATTTTGGCAGACTTCCTAGCTTATGACCCGGGAAAAAAACTTTCTTGCAGCCCCAGTGTGTCAAAAGGCAGTTGAGCAGCTCAACGAAAGTTCAATGACTTGCACAACCCGACCTAAATTTAGCTTTGTGATTGAAGTCATCAGCTCATGCAAAACATGTTTTATGCATGCAGAAACTTGCATTAGCTCACATTGATTGCTTTGTTACAAGGTATATTTGTCTAAATTTATTGCCATGTTACATGAGCTCCACATTCCAAATCACCTGCTCTGGACGGAATCTCTAAAGAAGAATCCGATCTCGGTGTTAATGAAAGCAGCACCTTTGCCAGTCAGGTATCAAGTTTTAAGGGACATTCTTGAAGAACATGAGTCAGAGGATCTGGATGCCCTCCTAAAAAACTTGCGTAAACACCAAATCAGACGAAAAAGATTGGGAGAGCAAAATGCTCAGGGGCTGTGGCCCATAGATGGATCACTCAAAGGACTGGATGCGGATCAACTTCAAACCCTTCAGTTTCTTAAACAGATTGAAGTCCTGCATGAATTACTGGACCTCTTAGTGACCCACAAACAGGAAAAGGTATTGATGGGGATGCGAGAAGTCATCAGATATTTGGCTGAAACAAAGCAATCCCTCCGATTTCACCATTTGACTCAATCAATCTATTTAGCAATCAAATTTGAGTTGGATGGCAATCCTATTATTAAACAGTTGATCTGGGAGATTCTCAAAAAGCAAAATTCAGATGGTGGCTGGTCAAGTTTAGCGGAGGAAACCGAATCCTGTTTATGGAGTAGCTTGTTCTTTTTGTGGACCATGGGACACTCAACCCAATTTCTTAATAATCGCAGTCTTGAAAAGGGCTTAGCTTACGTGAAGAAAAACCTGCTAAGCTATGATCAAAGTCAGCTACTACCGGGAATACAGGTTTGGGATACATTGCATTCAGGAACCAGTGGACTTAGCGTTCTTTCTGGTGGTACTTTAAGATATCTCGAAACCCTTCAATTATTGGAAGGGGATCAACGCGATCGCAAAATAGATAAGCTCCTGGACTGGCTAATCGAGAATCAACTTAAAAATGGCCTGTGGCCAAGTATTGTAAATCGTGATAGACAGGGTGATTATGCTGTCACATTGCGAGTACTAAAAGTGTTGAAACATTATCAAACACAACGTGTAATTGAAACCCTAAACTATGAATCAAGCTAAAATGATTATTTTAAAATATTTATTCGGAGTTAAATAATGTCAGAAATCATCCCAGCAACTGCTCTCCCCGTAATGCCCCTGAGAAACACAGTATTGTTTCCCCAGCAGGTGATACCGCTCTATATAGGCAGGGAGCGCTCACTAAAACTTTTAAGAGAACTTCCCGCAGGTAAAAAGACAATCGTAGTCATAGCCCAACGCGAAGGTTCTGTCGAAAACCCTGATGTATCCGATTTGTTTACCGTGGGGACTTCAGCCTCGGTTATGAAAATTTTGGATATGCCCGACGGCAGCCAGAGTGCCATCGTACAGGGGGGTGAACGGGTTCTCATCAAGGGTTATACTCAGACGGACCCATATTACAAGGCTAGCATCGTGGGCATCGAGGAAATCTATGATGCCGATCTGGAAACGGATGCTATGTCAGCTAATATCCGTACTCTCTTTCGCGAATTATCAAAAGTCGCAGATTATATTACCCAGGAACATATTTCACTTCTTTCAAATATTCAACACCCCGCCCGGTTGGTTGACCGAGCCGTATCAATGATGCAGCTCTCCAATGCCGAGAAACAGGTTATCCTAGAAGAAACGGATGTGAATGAACGCTTAAAAAAAGCAACCGTTTTGATTAACCGGGAAATCCAGCGGCAGGAGATAGGCGAAAAAATTCAGACAGAGGTTCAAGAAGAGATTTCAAAAAGCCAGCGTGAATATTTTCTCAGAGAGCAAATGAAAGCGATCAAAAAAGAACTTGGCGAGGATGACCAAACTCTTGAAATCAAAGAGCTTGAGGAAAAAATTCAACAAGCCGGAATGCCTGATGAAGCCTTAAAGGTTGCCAATAAAGAGATTGACCGCCTCCAGCGTATTCCCCCCTCATCTCCTGAGTACACTGTATCAAGAACTTACCTGGATTGGTTGGTGGAATTGCCCTGGAGTAGAGAAACAGAAGATCGAGTTGAGGTTCATGAGGCATTAACCATCCTTGATAGAGATCACTATGGTTTGAGACGAGTGAAAAACCGGATTTTGGAATTCTTATCTGTACGTAAGCTGAAAATGGAACAGAATCCTACAGCCCCCATAAAAGGTCCCATCCTTTGTTTCCAGGGACCTCCGGGAACTGGAAAAACCTCCATGGGAAAATCGATCGCTGATTCCCTGGGACGTGAATTTATCAGGATATCTTTAGGTGGTGTTCGAGACGAAGCTGAGATTCGTGGACATCGTCGGACCTATATTGGAGCTCTTCCTGGAAGAATTATTCAAGGGCTGAAAAAAGCCAAAACCCGCAATCCGGTCTTTATGCTGGATGAGGTCGATAAATTGGGCACAGATTTTCGTGGGGATCCCAGTTCAGCGCTTCTGGAGGTCTTGGATCCAGAGCAAAACAATTCCTTCAGCGATCATTATCTGGAAGTAGCTTTTGATCTTTCCAAGGTCATGTTTATTGCTACGGCTAACTGGCTGGATCCTATTCCTGGACCCCTGCGTGACCGTATGGAGATGATCGAGTTTCCAGGTTATATAGAGGAAGAGAAAATCCACATTGCTAAATCCTATCTCATTCCAAAACAGGTCACCGAACACGCCCTGCATGAGGAACAGATAACTTTTATGGATACGGCCATTGCTGAGATTATTGGCCGCTATACCTATGAGGCTGGTGTTCGTAATCTGGAACGACAGATTGCCAATGTCTGCCGAAAAGTGGCTAGAGAACGAGCTGAGGGTAATGAAAAACCACGCAGAATTACAAAGGGCAGCATTGCCAAACTTCTTGGACCCCCCAAACGACATAGTGAAATTGCAGAACGTATGTCCAATCATGGGATTGTAATTGGTCTCGCATACACCGCAGTTGGTGGTGACATACTTTTCATTGAAGCCATGAAGATGGAAGGCAAGGGTGGTCTGAAATTGACTGGAAAATTAGGCGATGTAATGAAAGAGTCAGCCCAGGCTGTGTATTCCTATATCCGAGCCAATGCAGAACGCTTTGGGGTTGACCCGGACTTCTACAAAAAATACGATATCCACGTCCATATTCCTGCTGGTGCAGTTCCAAAAGATGGTCCCTCCGCGGGAATAACTCTATTTACGGCTATGATCTCACTACTCACCGAACGCCTTGTGAAAAGCAATCTGGGGATGACGGGTGAGATTACACTGCGCGGTGCTGTTTTGCCTATTGGTGGAATTCGTGAAAAAGTTATGGCAGCAAATAGAGCTGGGTTGACAACGGTTATTTTACCGAAAAAGAACGAAGCTGATCTGGTTGAATTGCCGGAGAAGGTCAAGAAAGAGATGGAGTTCTTGTTTGTTGAACATATTTCAGATGTTATTGAATTAGCACTGGAACCAGCAAGCGATAAAAAGAAAACTACGGGAAAGAGTAAAGTAAAACAGGCAAGTTGAGAGGATAAGCTATGCAATGTCCAAAATGTAAACAGTATATGAAAGCGATTGTGTACGAGGGAATCGAAGTAAATCGATGTACGAATTGCTATGGTCTCTGGTTTGACAGCTTTGAACAGGAAGATTTAAAAAAGTTGTCTGGAGCTGAGGTTATCGATATTGCTGATGTGGATATAGGACGTAAACAGAACTTAAAAACTGAGATACGATGTCCTGTTGACCATGTTGAAATGATCCAAGAAACTGATAGACAGCAGGCACACATCCAATTTGAACGCTGTCCCGAATGCCAGGGAGTCTATTTTGATTCTGGCGAGTTTCGTGACTATAAAAATTTTACAATTGGTGAATTTTTTCGATATTATTTCCGCAAGGGTGACTAGCTAACGAACACATTTGCGGGTGTAACAATAGCACCTGACATAAGAGGCTGTGTGAGAATATGGTTGCAAGGGTTTCTTTTTCGGTATTCTAAGCCATTTTTCAATCATGGTTCCGATAACTTGAGTTTTCGTTATTAAAATCATAGAAAAACAGCTCTCTCAAGCCATTTCCCAGTCATATCCTACTATCATTTCTTTCAAATCTGTAAATGAGACGATATTCAATATTCGCCTCATGTTGTATACAGTGCCATACAAATCTATTTCGGTTTGAACTTTAGGTCTGCCCCGCAAAAGAAATTGAGTTTTTCCCATCCAGGCTCTTATCGTTCCGAAGGGATGTTCTACGATTGCTTTTCTCTTTTTAATCAGTGCTTTGACTGCTCTGGTTTGTATCCTGTCTCGATAACGATCACGCCATTCCTGGTTATGGTAACGAAGTATCATCCTACCTATCTTTGAAGCGGTACATACTGATCGAAAAGAGCAACCCTTACATTCTATACCTTGATAAACACCAGCAAGACTGTTTTTCTTTTGCTTATTTCGCTGAATCAGTCTTAAACGTTTTCCTTGAGAACAAATATACTCATCAGTATCTTCATCATATTCAAACTCAATCTCATCTTTGTCGCGCGAGATTATCTGAGCTGGGA
>JABMPR010000324.1 GCA_013202895.1 bacterium
ATGACACAATATGACAGACTATGACAGAAATACCATTCCGCAGGCTTGGTTTGGGCAGGCTCTTTTTCTGGAGCCGTATCACCTTTAATTGATTCTCCCGGATTTGGAGATTATCCATCACAAAACTATATTACTTCATCTTTTTAATATTTAGGGGGCTCAATGAATCAGAAGAGTTCAACACCATTACGCAAACTGGCTGCTATCATGTTCACGGATATTGCTGGTTTTACAAAAGCAATGTCTGCTGACGAAGAATCCACCCTTGCTCTCCTTAGGAAAAAGAGATCAATCATAAAACCGCTAATCAGCGGGAACAATGGTACATTCGTTAAAGAGATAGGGGATGGAACCCTTTCTTATTTCCCATCAGCTATAGATGCAGCCACCTGTGCTGTAAAGCTCCAGCAAGCCACCTACGATGACGCTGATATGAATCTGAGGATAGGTGTCCATGTCGGTGATATTGTCTTTGACGATGAGGATGTTTTTGGGGATGGTGTGAATGTAGCTGCCAGGCTGGAAAGTATGGCACCAATAGGGGGCGTCTGTGTATCCAAGTCTGTATTTGAGGAATTACTGAATAAAAAGGAGTTTGATGGAGTCCCACTTGGTTTACAACAGTTGAAGGGTGTTGGTCGCCTAATTGATGTATTTGCTCTCAAAGCTAAAAACCTAATACATCCCGACCCAAGGGAATATGAAGAACACAAGGTTGAGCCTCACTCTGGTGAAGAAGTGCCATCTGTTGCTGTATTACCTCTCAAGAACAAGGGTAAGGAAGAAGACGCCTTTTATGCTTATGGTGTAACATCTGATCTGATTACTGATCTATCGCGTGCTGGAAAAATTAGAGTTGCCAGCATGGATGACATCGAGGTAGCAGACGCTGTGAATTTATCCTCGAGGGAAGCCGCTCAGAAATTGTTTGTTCGATACATTGTTACAGGAATGCTTTGGAAGCACGGAGATATGTTTCAACTGTCTATCGAAATGATTGATGTAAAAGATAAAACTCTTGTTTGGTCTGATAGGTGGCAGGAACAATGGGAAGAGCTTGCAACAATCAAGGACAAGATTGCTGAAAATCTCATTCAGGTGCTTAACACTGGTGTGTTCCCCAGTGGGATAGGGGAACACATTCAATCGAATACTGAGGCATATGAGTATTACCTAAAAGGAAAATACAGATACGAGAAGCGGCAAAATATTGAAGATATAGAGTTAGCACGTGGCTTATATCAAAAAGCTATAGATTTGGATAATAATCAGGTTTTTGCCAAAACCGAATTGGGGCGGTCATTTTTTAATACAGGTGACTATGAAAAGGCTGATTATCTTTATCAGGAGGCATTAGCTCAATCAACGAAAATTGGAGATAAAAAGGCACTTGGGATTTCGATGGTTTACATCGGGGAATTGTTACGAGTTAAGCATAACTATGACGAAGCTTTGGATTATTTCAAGCGCTCATTTGATTTGTTTAATGACTTGGGTGATAAGCGCGGGGTTGCTAGCTCGTTATCCAGATTAGGTGCCATTCATCGAGCAAAGCAAAAAAATGATGAGGCTCAATCGTTCTTCAAAAAATCGCTCAAGATATTTGAAGAGCTTGGTGACGCAAAAGGACAAGCAGAATTACTCGAGCGTGTTGGTCAAACGTATGAATCAGGAAAGAATCCTGATACTGCTCTAAATTATTACAAAAAATCACTCGAAATCTTTGAGAAAATTGAAAGTAAGCAGGGGATTGGTCGTGCGCTTGATTCAATAGGCGGCATCTATGGTTGGGATATTAGTAGCGAAAATGGTGATTATGTGAAGGCAATACATTATTACCAGAGATCTCTTGAAATGAAATTGGAGCTTGGTAATAGACGCGATATAGCATATACGTTTTTCGTAATTGGGGATCTTCATGCTCAGAAGGGCGAGTTTGACAAAGCACTTAGTTCATTGCTCAAATCGCATGAGTTAAATGAGGAGCTTGATGATGACCTGTTTAATGGAATTGCCCTTACAGAAATTGGGGGGATCTATACAACAAAGGGAGAAAATGATAAAGCTTTAGAATACACCATTCGTGCAGTTGAGGTAACAAAGAAACATGGAGACGATCGTTGGATTGGAAATGCTGAAAGTACCCTTGGGAAGGTCTACCTCGAAAAGGGGGATTTTCAAGCAGCAGCAGAGTATTTGGAGGGGGCGCTAGCTACAAAAAAAGAGGTTGTACCTAAAAGTATCGCCTGGGTGCTGAGAGTGACAATAATGCTCTATTTAGCCCAAGAAAAATTGGGTATTCAATTCGACATACAAATTATCGCTGAACTTATTGAAAAGGCAAAGAACCTTGATTTTGAACTGTGTTTCTATCTGTATAAGCTAACAAATGAAGCTCGGTACGTTGAAATCGGCTATCAAGATGTTAATGAAATTGCCGATGGACTTGAAGACGGAAAGAAATTCCTCAATTATCCGATACCTAAAGCAATAGTAGATGCATGGGAGTCTATTGAAAAGTAATTAACCTGGTTATCATACCAAAGTTGCCACAAGATGACACAATATGACAGAAATACCGTTACGCAGGCTGTGCATTGGCAGGCTGAATTTCTTTACATCCATTCAAAGTCCTATTCAGTAAGGCTCTCATTCGTTGGCACTATGCTACATCAGCAGGTGCGCAAGGTGTTAATGCATGGTTCCTGTCATGTGATGGAAAGAAATTTTGCTACTTTGGATAAGGGTACCCCCCCTCCCACCGTTCGGGGATAGCCCCCTTCACATATCCATTATACTGATCCTACACACCTGTGAATTATTAGAATTAAGGATTGATGTTAAATGTGATCGATTCCTTGCTTTGATGATAGTACCAATAGGATTATTTTCGATTTTCTAAAAATATGGAAGGTACTGGTTTATCCAATCCTTGATCTGGTGCGCTTTTAATGAATATGTATTGATACAACTCTAAGGAGCAGAATCTCATGAAATGTACAGATAGAGTAGTTTATTTAGCTTCGGTTATCGTATTAGCAATCTGTGTGCTTATTTCCTGCTCTGAGGATGATCCTCCTACTAAGCCAGGAATAGATAACGAGCCAATTGAGGAATCAGTAACGCAAACTATTACTAGCTTAGATGGTGGAACTATTGAACTATCTGCAGGTGCCTCATTAAATATTCCACCAGGAGCATTAATTGAATCAACAGAAATTACTATAACAACCATTACACCAAATTTCGGTTCTGATGCGAACAATGAAGCAGAAATTCAGCAAACAGGATACAGTATTTCGCAAATTGTAGTCTGTAAACCAGATGGTTTGGAGTTTGAAAATCCTGTCACTATTAGCATACCAATAGTCGAGGATAGAATGTTTGAGGGGATGGATCTGGATGAATTAAAAATAATTACATGGCACGAGGGTAAATGGGATACACTTTCGACATCTATTGATATGATCAATAAGGTAGCAACAGCTGAGGTTTATCACTTTTCAGAATTTCGGATTACAGGTCCAAGTGGCGAAATTGATATTTCAATTCCGAGGCTGGGATATGAGGGCTCGTCAAATATGATTACATTTACGTTCTTCAATTCAGGTGTTGATGGAGCCATGCTGCAAGGATTATTAGACCTTATCGAACTAACTCCATGGGCAGAGATGTGGTATGATATTAAGCTATATAGGGATGTAGCTTGGGGGTCTAATGAACTTTTGCTAACAAAACAGCTGTATAAATTAGGTATCTATGATCGTTTTGGTACTAACATAGCTAACGGAGATCATACTCTGGATGAAAATTTCTACGAGTATGACGATTTTGCTCGTCACTCTATACCAGTCTGGCCAGATCCATACGCAGAACTAATGCAATATAGAGATCTATTTGATTTCTCGAATGCGGGTAGTGCAACAAATAGCTGGGAAGGCGCCATAATAGAGGTGGACTTTAATACCACTGGTTCCGTTTCAAATATTGAGTTTCATAATTATGGTTCTGATGATTTGATTCCTATGGGAAATGCTGATTTTTTAAAGTCATTTTCACTTGGATCTGATTTACACCCTGTTGAAATCATTAGCCTTAGTGATCTTGAGGAAAGTGAAGAATATTATTTTGAATTAGAATTGTGGTTTCCATTATTTGGTAGTGCTAGCGGACATGCCACAACCTCAAAATTTACCACCGAGGACATTGGTGAGATAATCGCTATGAACGAAGGTCCCATAGTCAATATAACTACTCCAGAGCAAGGTGCATTTTCAAATTATGGAACCACCATAAATTTTAGCGGGACGGCGACTGATCCTGAGGATGGTTCTCTTTCAGGTAATTCTCTTATTTGGACATCAGACAAGGATGGTGACTTTGGAACTGGAAATTCTTTTAGTTTCTCTGACTTGAGTATAAATAATCACAGGATCTATTTGTTTGGATATGATGATATTTGGCAGAGCGGTAGTGATTTTATTGATATAACAATCCAAAATAACGATCCTGTTGCGACTATTACGAGTCCTTCCTCTAATTCATCATTTCCAGGTGGATCAAATGTGACATTTACAGGGAGCTCGACAGATGTTGAGGATGGTACATTGACTGGAAGCGCGCTACGATGGACATCTAATATGGATGGACAAATTGGCATGGGTAACTCATTCAACTTATCTACACTATCAATTGGTAATCACACAATTTCGCTAGTAGCAACAGATTCACATGGGGCAAGTTCAACGCCTGCCATTAGGAACATTAGTATTACCAATGACCCCCCCCAGGTCACTATTAATCTTCCTTCTGACGGCTATACTTCAGAGGTAGGGAATATTTTAGCATTTAACGCCAGTGCTTATGATCCCCAAGATGGAAATTTAGAGAGTTCACAAATCGACTGGTCCTCAAATCGAGATGGACATTTCCAAACTGGTCGATCATTCAATTACTCTGGTCTATCAGCAAATACACATACAATTACAGTCACTGCGACAGATCTAAATGGATCAATAGGAGTTGCCTCGATAACTCTATATATTTCAGCTGCAGGAAACACACCTCCGCAAATAGTAAGTTTGATTTCAGACCCATCATCTATCGAACCAAATGGGACATCTACCATTACCTGTTCAGCCAGCGACGCAGATGGTGATGCATTGTCTTATGCATGGTCTGCTTCAAATGGTAACATCAACGGGAGTGGTTCGACTGTTACATTCATAGCCCCAAATACTGAAGGAAATTACACAATCAGCTGCACTGAGAAGTGGACCCCAGCCTTTGGACAGTATTTCTTGAATCTTAGGTGTGGAGCTTCCGGTGTTCATTATC
>JABMPR010000325.1 GCA_013202895.1 bacterium
ATGTTAGTCCGTGGAACTCAAACCCAAAGCCAATGATGCTCAGGTTCAGCATGACATTTTAGCCGATACTAGTTCAGAATTATGCAAAAATATTCAACCTCAATTATTATAGCAGCTTTTGGGATATGCATATTGATAGTGTTTGCATACGGCTATATACTTGCTATCGATGCCTTCTCGCTACCATACTTTTTAAAACCTGTAATAATTGTGATATATGTATCTGTAGCCATAGCTTTCATTGTTGTTACAATTAAACGCGTAAGGGAAATTAAGGAGAACAGTAAAAGTGATCTTAGTAAATACTGATTTTGTTACAGGAAAAACTGTCAACACCATATCCATAGTAAAAGGTTCTATGATTCAATCGAAGCATGTTGGTCGTGATATTATGAGCTCATTGAAAAGTCTGGTTGGTGGAGAACTGACTTCATATTCGGAAATGATAAATGAAGCTCGGGCAAATGCGACCAAACGTATGGTTGAAGAAGCAGAGAAGTTGAATGCTGATGCAATAATAAATATTAGGTATTCTTCAAGTGCAGTGACGCAAGGTGCAGCGGAAATTTTGGTGGTTGGTACAGCAGTGAATTTCATTTAACAAAATCGAAAAATCATACGGAAGCCGCTCAAGCGCTGGTCGTTATGCCGTAAAACCAATGGAGGTAGTTTGATCCTTAAAAATAGGGTAATACCCGGGGCCGGAATCGAACCGGCACGGCTGTTTAGGGCGAGTGATTTAGAGTGTGCAGAATGTGTGCAAGTATCAGCAAAATATTGATAGTATAGTCAAGTTGCCCTTTGGGTGATTAGACAATGAACAATCAATAATTACAGGTTGGTACGAAAACAATCTGACCTATTCGCAGTGTAACCTGAATAATTATTAACACCATGGATTTTCATTCTCATCCTCTTTCTGAAATTTGACGAAATATCCTTATTGTTTACCAAGACAAATATGAATTGTTAAAATAATGTCATATACAGACGCCATTTTAGATATTCCTGAAAAGCGTTTAAGTACATTCAGAGCTATAACACTTTGAATTTGCAGTAAATAAGATAGTTTGTGTCAGGAATAAGCAATTATATCTAAGGGGAGCATCCAATGATCTTTCAAAGGAAGCAAATTCGCATAAATAAAATTATGCCGATGGTTTTATTATTACTGAGTTTTTTGTGGCTGGCAGCCTGTAATCAAACCCAAAAAATATCTGACCCACCACGTTCTGGACTTGTCCAATTAGCAACGACCCAGCTAGAGTACGAAATCATGGGTAGTGGGGAGCCCCTGGTCATCATTCATGGTGGTCCTGGATTAGAGTTTGGCTATTTTATGCCTGGGATCCTGGAATTGGCCAAGCACTATCAGTTGATTTTTTATCATCAACGGGGAACGGGTAAATCAGTAGGACTCTTAGATTCAACCACTCTGACCATCGATCAATTTGTAGAGGATTTGGAAGGGCTGAGATCCCATTTAAAATTAGATAAAATGCATCTTCTTGGGCACTCTTGGGGTGGGGTACTTAACGTTAATTACACATTGAAATATCCAGGTCGAGTTAGTTCGCTCATTTTAGCCAGTTCCGTTGGTATGAACACAGGGAGCCTTACTTCTCTTGGGGAAAACATAGCTGCCAGAACCACTCCAGAAATTGCTGAGGCTCTCACTTTAATAACCATATCACCCGAATTTGCCACCGGTGATTCATCAGCCATAAATGCATACTTAACTCAAGTATTTAAGACCTATGTCAGTGATCCCCAGGCTCCATCTGCTCTGCCAAAAAAGATGGGAGCCTACTCATCCAGCAATTTCTTAAAACTATATGGTGGACTTATTGGCAAAGAATTGGCCGACTATGATATCCAGAATCGCCTGCTGGAGATAAGCTGTCCTACTCTATTCATCCATGGGGAGGATGACCCCATGCCCGTGGAAATGCTGGAGGATATGGCACAAAATATTGTAGGTTCAAGCTTTAAACGATTGGCAAAAACTGGACATTTCCCATTTGCGGAAAGTCCCGAACTAACCAATCAGGCCATCCTCGAATTTCTTTCAAAATAAAAGAATTTGGTCTTGAGCTCGAAATAGTGACGTGAATATGTCGGTAACACGTTGGGCAGCCCCTTTGATAATCATGCTCTGGATTTCCCAGCTGTTTTCACAAGACACGCTACAAATCAATGGAAATGCAGGCAAAATCTCCTTAGGGCTTCATCTGGCCACCTATGAAGATATTTCTGGTGAAATGACACTTGAAAACATCCTAGCCCCGAAAATTGGTAGTCAGTTTCAGGTCAGTGACGTTCAGTCTCCCAATTATGGACATACTTCATCCGCCATCTGGGCGCGATTTAACCTCCAAAATCAGACTGAACAGGATATGAATTGGTTCCTAGAACTAGGTTACCCCTTACTAATGGAGGTTCAAGCCTTCCTACCTGACACATCCGGAAAATATGTTAGACTACAATCAGGCAGCATGACACCTTTTTCAGAAAGACCGATTAAGCATTCTATATTACTATTTCCCATTATGACCCTACCCGGCGAAGTACAGACCTGTTATGTTAGAATTGAAACGAAAACAGCTTTACTTGTTGATTTAAAACTATGGTCTAGAATCGAATTTATGAATAGTGACCATGATTCTCAATTTATCTTGGGAATCTATTTTGGTATCCTCCTTATCATGTTGTTTTACAACTTGTTTATCTACCTCTCTTTGAGAGATAGTAGCTATTTGTACTATGTAATCTTTGTGCTGGCATCTGGCCTGTATCAATTCCTATTTAATGGTTTGGCGATAGAGTATTTTTGGCCTGAACGACCCGACCTAAACTGGTATTTTCTCACCATATTTGGTGGTGGGATAGTTTTCTCAGGAACTCAGTTCGCTCGCAAAATATTACTAACGAAGGTGCACTCTCCTCGCCTGGATGTATTCTTGAAAGTCCTAGTGTGGGCAAGTATTATTTTTATCATTTTTTCAAGAAAATATTCACTAGCAATAATTAATCC
>JABMPR010000326.1 GCA_013202895.1 bacterium
CACCAGATCAATAACTTTTTGTCCCAGCAGATTGTAAATGCTGAGAGTGATGTGCTCATTCTGGGGGATATCAAAAAGAATGCTTGTTTCAGGATTAAATGGGTTGGGATAATTCTGGGATAGATAAAATTCTTTTGGCAATTCCGGGTTCACGGCTCCAGTGCAACCATCCGGGCTAATAAAGTTGCATATGAAAATAGCATATACATCATCAGGTATCATCATCATTGAGAAGGCCAGGAATACCATATTATCGGTCTCAGAAGAGATTGGGTTCAATCCCCATCCTCCAGATGCCCAACCCTGGAATGGTGGTTGATGCTCAACAGTTCCTGACCAATAGCCGATTGGATCACAAAGATCATTCAGATTTCCAAAAGCGAAATCAGCTGGTTCCAGGTTAAAATTTCCCAGACTATAAGAAAAATATCCTTGCGGATCGGTTTCGATTGAATCCAAGCCAAAATCGTTGGCTGCCCAATTGACATTCAATACATCATACATAAAATCACCAGGATAGAAATCCTGATATTGTGGCCAGCCAAACCAGGTTCCGATCATTTCTTCAGAGCTATACAGTAATCTTCCACCCTGTTCGACATATCCAGTCAACGGATTGTCAAAGGAAGCTACTGGCATGTAGGCTGGGTCCCAATCCGCATAGGCATTCCAAATCACAAGATCGTATTGGTTCAGGATCGAGCGGGTATCCATGAGGTACAGTTCGTCAAGATCATAATAATCCAGAGCTAATCCAGCGATAGAGATTGCAGCTTCAGTACGAGCAAAGTTGACAGCATCATAGTCGGCACCTGGATCAAGACCCATATATCCATTTCCAGCATAGAAATCATCACCAACATATAGAATATCAGCACTGGGTGTGAAATCGATCTTCCAGACATCGAATTCTTCAGAATAGCCTGTCAGGCTATTATCATCAGTTGCGGTAATCCTATACCTGCAGGTATCTCCAACTGTCAACGCAGGAATCGCTGCGACACCGTCAAGCATACTTACCGATGACCAGGAGACTCCACCATCAAAGGTATACTGAACACCCATATCGATTATGACACCATCACCATCCATTGCATGTCCATAAACCATTACATCCCCAGCATTTGCTGCTTGTGCATAGCGGTCACCGCCATCATAGGTCACTTTGGGAGTAGCTAGTTCGCCAAAAAAAGCCATGATGTTAGACATTATGTTGTATCGGAAATTGTCATCATCGACACCTTCAAATTGCCAAGGGATAAATACCGTTCTAAATGTTCCATCATAATTTATCCCAGCACTCTTCCATGTATCATAATTCTCATTGATGGTCAGGAAAGTAGTATCGGCGTCAGCAGTGGGATCTACCATATCACCCCACCGAAACAATCCGAGTGAATTTGGAGAGAATGGTGTGTCAGCGTACTCTCCTGTTATGGGAGATCCAGCAACTCCTTTTAGAAAGATGGAATCAACCCCGAAATGAGGATTTAGTGTATAAATATTTGCATGGAGGTAATTACTCAGAAAAGGATTATATACCTGACAGTCAACAACACAAAAACTATCCTCTGCATAACTTATATAATCCGGGGAGGAGAGCAGAAAGTTTCCTCCAAAATCCAGAAATGGTGCAATCAGTTCGGAATCTAAATTGTGGCCAGTGAGCACACCCTCGTCACCTGTTGATTGAACCCAGAGCAAAGTGGAGTAATTTGAAAGGATACCGAATGTGGGATCACCTCCGCTAGTGACATCCCAAAAATCATAGATCCAGCCACCGTAATCCAGTAGGGGAGCATAGAAGTCAGCCGCCACACTATTATCGTTATCATCTATCATGAAAATGCTTGCATCTGGATTGGCTTCCCTAACTGAAAAATTCATAGGAATCGCCGTTGTGGTTTCATTTGCTATACCGCCATCCGGGTTGCCAGCACCATTGTCAATTGCGTAAAAATAGTATTCTACGAAATCGCCAACCGCCAGACTGGGAATGAGGGCAGAGTAGATGCTATCAGGAGCGGGGATCTGATCGCTTATATCCAGGACAAATTCTGTTCCATTAACTGCATAAAGCAATGAGACTGTTGTCAAACCCCCTTCAAATGAGGCCGTACCAGGATCCCAGATACGGGCTGTTACTTCATAGGGACCTGGATTATCTGAATAATACACATCAGACAAATCAAGCTCATCAGTGATTTCCGGCGGTGGATCACCATAGTAATCAACTGTTGCCATCATTACAAAGTTAAGACGTTGCTTCCAGCCAGCTGAGCTATGATAATACTTGAAGCCATGGTGTTGACCGTGATCATCCCAATAAGGGCTGTAATGCAATTGACCATCTGGAACATCTGCAGGAATACCCAGAACGAGAGCAAAATCTGCCGAACCGATATCAATCGCGCCACCCCATTCAGCCAGATCGACTGTATATAGGTTACTAAGACCAAGTTCTGTAACCTGAATCTCTACTTCCCCCAGTAATTCATCAGCAGGACTCGATAAGACAATAAGAAAATCGATCTGACTAAAATCATAGACACCATCACCATCACCGACGCCCTGCCAGTCGTCTTTGATAGAATACACCTGAAGCGTGGCTGTGTGTCCTGACCAATCGCTATCTGTACTGAATACTATATGAACCTGCTCAATAGTACATTCAGTGGATGGTCTAAACCAGACTAGAGCTGAGTCAGTTGCGTCAAAGCCAAAATCGCCAAAACTACCATCCGGCCAGTTTACGTATTCTAAGAGGCTTTCGAATCGCTCTCTATCTCTTGATATAAAGGATTGGTCCTCGGCAGCCAAGGGCTGAAGCTCAGCATTGGGGTCATGAACCTGATTTTGGGAACCTGGAGTTCCCATGATCTTTTTTGATTGTGTGAAATGTGTTTCCTTAGAAATGACCTGTCGCAGATCCGGTCCCAATACGGCTTTTTTAGCCCATACGGATGCGATACTGACAATCAATATTAGAAAAGTGAGGAAATATTTAGTCATAAATGACCCTTTTATTGGGTGTGTTTATACTTTGATGCTTCGATATTCTCAGCACAGGCTCAGCTCAGTATGACACGCCCACACATCTACTTCAAATAAACCATTTTCAGCTCAAAATGCTCCTGCCCGGCAGTAAGGCGGTAGATATAAAGTCCCGAACTTATTTGTTTCCCCTGAAGATCGATCCCGTTCCACTGGATATCATAATAACCGGGTTGATACTCTTCATTCACCAGATCAATAACTTTTTGTCCCAGCAGATTAAAAACGCTGAGAGTGATATGTTCATACTCAGGTACATCAAAACGGATGGTTGTCACCGGATTAAAGGGATTTGGATAATTTTGAGCCAATTTAAACATTGTTGGCAATGAATGAGTCGGATTCACAGAGACGATGTTGAGCCAGTTAGTGATAAAGGATTCATAGATATCATCTGGCATCATCATCATGGAAAAGCTCAAGAAAGTGGTTGAAGGAGTGGATGCTGAGACTTCGTGAAAGAAGGAGGAATCTGCCAACCAACCTAGAAAGGGCGGATTTACCTCGTAGGGACCGGGTGATCCAATTGGATCTACTATATCTGCCAGGTTTCCGAACATGAAATTTGAAGCTTCAAGAATGAAGCCGGGAATGTCACTTCCTGTGGGTGAAGCAATGTCCGCAATAATCGAATCTGGCGCGTAATCAGAACCATACCACTCCACTCCCATGATATCATAAATGAAATCACCAGGACCAAAGGAGGCATTTTCCCAGTTGTTCCAGGTTCCCAGCATTTCTTCAGAACTGTAAAGGATTGTTCCCTCATATTCTGAAAGCGGATTGTCTACAGTATTTTTGGGCATAAGGCTCGGTTCCCAATCGGCGTAGGCATTCCAGATCACTGCCTGATACTGATCCAGGATAGAGCGTGTATCCATGAGATTCCAGTCGTCCAGATCATAGTACTCAACAGTTAATCCTGCATTGTTGATCAAAGTCTCAGTTCGGAAATAATTAGCAGTATCGTGTTCCGCGACATCCCACCAAACAATTTCAGAACCTACGTAAAGAATATCGGTACTTGGTGTCAAGTCTATTTTCCATATTTTGATTTCTTCGGAATAACCTATCAGACCATCATTATCGACTGCAATGACTACGAAATAACAGGTATCACCAATCGCCAGAGCAGGTATTTCAGCTTCACCATTAGTCATGGTAACAGAACTCCAGGTAGTACCCCCATCAAGACTATAGTCCACGCCCATGCTCACAACAGATCCATCAACATCATTTGCCGAACCATAAATCTTGATATCTCCAGCGTCAGCTGCTTGTGCATAGCGGTTTCCACCTTCATAGGAGACCCGCGGAACTGCACTATTACCGAAGAAGTCTAAAATATTTGCCATAAGTCCAAACTGAATATCATTGTTTACGATGGCTTCGAATTGCCAGGGCAGAAAGACCATCTTGTAATCGCCATCGTAGACTACTCCTGCGCCAACCCAGTCTTCATCCAGATAATTACTGTAAACCAGCAGAGCCAATTCGGATTCTTCGTCAGGAATTACCTCGTCAGCCCAATTGGTAAAACCTATGGCTTCAGGATCCACCACAAATTCAACGCCAGTATAAGCATCTGAAATGGGTGAATCTGACACGCCTGTGTAGAGTGTATCATCAGACATCTCACTAGTGGCACCAACATTGGCATCAGATACAAAAAGTGAAACGTGCAGATAGTTCTGTAAAAAGGAATCTGGGGTTGGAGCCATCCAATATCCCTCAAAATTAGCTTCAAGGTATCCGATATAATCAGAAGCTGACAAGAATAAATTGCCCCCGGCGTCCAAAAAACCAGCCAGGCTAGTTTCAACTTCTTCTTTATCAAGAATACCGGGTCCCTGATTACCCTGTACCCATACCAGGGTCTCATAATTTCCCAATATCCCCGGGCTTGGATCACCACTGACAGCGACATCCCAATAGTCAAAAACCCAACCACCGGCATCCAGAATGGGAGCATAATGATCACTTGCAATCCCGGAATTATTATCATCCACCAGGAAAACACTGGCATTGGGGTTGGCTTCGCGGATCGAAAATGATAAAGGATAAGATGAAGTAGATTCGTGGAGAGCATTATTATCGGGATTTCCTGCTCCATTATCGGCTGCATAGAAAAAGTATTCCACGAAATCACCGACAGAAAAACCAGATAAATGTGCGGTAAAAATACTGTCCGTTTCGCTAATCTGATCACATAAATCTATCGCCAGTTCCTCCCCACCATTTACGGAATAACGCAATTCAACCGCAGTTAAAGCACCCATAAAGAAGTCTGTGCCCCAATCTATTATCTTGGCGGATACGGCATAGGGACCGGGATCATCAGATAAATAGACATCATCCAGATCAGTTTCCTCGGTAATAAATGGAGCTGGATCACCATAGTAATCTACTGTTACCATCATCACAAAGTTTAGACGAGATTTCCAGCCTACGGAATCATGATAATATTTAAATCCATGATACTGACCCCGATCACTCCAGAAAGGAGTATAGTACAATTGACCATTGGATACATCTGCGGGAACACCCAGGACCAGAGCGAAATCCGATGCACCAACGTCAAGCACGTGACCCATCTCAACCAAATCGTAGCGGTAAATGTTGCCTATCCCTAGATCAAGATCAGTCACAGGAATGTCTATTTCCAAGAGTAATGAGTCATGAGGACCATTATCTCCAACAATTAGGTCGAGTTGACTAAAATCGTAAGTACCATCACCGCCAAAAGTTGGATGCCAATCATCTTTGATCGAATACAATTGGAGATTGGCTGTATGTCCGGACCAATCGCTATCAACACTGAATGCAATGTGAATCCGCTCAATAGTACATTCAGTGTAGGGTCTGAACCAGACAAGGGCAGAATCCATGGCATCGAATCCAAATCCACCATAGCTGATAATTGGCCAGTTGACATACTCTAACAGCATTTCACATCGTTCTCCATCTCTAGTAATGAATGATTTGTCCGCTGCAGATAGGGGCTGAAGCTCACCATTGAGATTACTAACCTGATTCTGATTGTCAGGTAGGGTCCTGAAGATCTTCGATTGTGTTGATCTTGACTTGTAGTTATTAATAAGTCTTAGATCTGGTCCTATCACCTCTTTTTTGGCGAATACTCCGGTAATTGTGATAATCAGTAAGAGAGAGAGAAGTCTTTTTGTGAACATGATACCCCCCCAAAGGGTTGGTTTTCCTAAACCTTAGATCAGGAAGCCCAAGATAGCGAGTAGTCTAGGATATGGCAAACAAAATCGATACCGAAGAATTATCCATTTGATTCAGCAGAAGCGCAAAAAGCTTTAAGGAAGGTTTCGTGCTAATAATATAACTCATCCTGAAACACGCCATCTTGATCAAATGTACGGTCGAAATCCAGAACCGTCCCCTTGGCACAAATAATTTTGAACCACTTGCCATTGGGGGGGCCTTCGTAGGTATAAGATGAGTCACTAAAATACTTACCATTCAATTCACCTGGCTTGATATAATTCCATGAGGCCCCGATGACATAGTCCGCTGGTCTTTCTTTAGGGTATCTGCCAAATTCAGCATAGTGAATATCAATGTACAGACTGATACTGCCAAGTGCTGCATCAGCCTCTGTTCTTTTCGCTTTTTGAATATTACTAGAATATACTGCAACCGAAACAGCAGCCAGAACGCCAATGATCACAATGACGATCATTATTTCGATAAGCGAGAATCCAGGATTGTTGATTTGATTCGTATATTTTCTAGTCCTAAAGATTATTATTTTCCTCCAAATTTTGAATTTTTGATAATGTAATTATAATGGTAATGATCCACCCCCATTAAATAAACTGATAGCTAAATAATTGTCACACCGCTCTATAGCCAGGCTGCAGGGGTTATGCAGATGTTCATGGATTCGCGGCATTTCATTTAATTTGCAAAAAACTTTCATTAAAAATGCGCATCCATAGAAATCTTGGCGTTCTATGCAGTTAATGGATCAAGACCCCTCGACGGAGTTTATGCTGAATGGAATCCCGCCGTCATTCTGGGCTTGGACCCCGCCAAAGGCGGTGCGTCGAAGGAGGCGGTGGGATGTGATGTGCTCGGGGAGACGTTCTCCGAGTGACTTCCATTGGAGGTTAAAAAAAAGCTTGCATTTCATATTGTATTGGTGTTATAGTAATGTAGAACACCAAAAGAGGTGAAAAAAATATGAACTTTGATCAAAAAACACCGATCTATCAACAACTGGCTGAGTCCATTCGCCAGGATATTCTCTCTGGAGCTTTGCAGGAAGAGGAAGCAATTCCTTCTGTCCGACAAATTTCCGTGGACTATAGCCTGAATCCTCAGACCGTGTTGAACGCTACTCAATTATTGATTCAGGAGGGACTCTTGGAAAAACGCAGAGGACTGGGCTTATTCGTACAGAAG
>JABMPR010000327.1 GCA_013202895.1 bacterium
CAAGTGGGATCAAAATCGATTCTATATTGAAGTTCTGATAGATGATGTCCAGTTGGATAACAAAGAAATAGGGGATCTTGAACCCAACGAGCTCGGGTTTTTAACTGGATATGAAAGAGCAGGCAAAAAATATTATTTCAATAGTGAATTTGTTGCGATTACGAACCGGACTTATAAAGCATCTGAAAGTACAGAATGGTTTACTCATAGAAGTTTACCAATTGGGTATCATCTGGGGAGTGATTTGATGGGCGTTAATATCCTTACCCGATACTATTTAAATAATAATTGGTCTATTGATGGTGAGATAGATGTACTGCAACAGGGAGAAGGCAATCTAGCTAAGCCTTGGGATACTCCCTGGGAGGCAGACGGCATTACCATGGACACAGGTTATTCAGAACCATTTCCAACAGGGATTGTTGAAGAAACGCTTGGTCTACAAGTTACAACCAGAAGACAATGGAGTTATGAACGCTGGCTATCAATCAGTCTCTTATACCAGGATATTGAAAATTTTGGAAATATTGAAGGAAAATCTAAGCAGAATTTTGAAGTGGCCCTGACAGCTTCCTGGTCCCTGGAGTTTGAAACAATTTTTGAATAATTAATCCCCGTTTCGTCATGCTGAGTTGAGCCTGTACTGAGTGAAGGCGAAGTATCAGGCATGTAGGTGATTCTCCTTCTGAATAATTATTAGTGAGTGTGCACTTCTGGTTAATCCCCGTTTCGTCATGCTGAGCCCAGTCGAAGTATGGCGAATATTGACCCCTTTACATTAATCCCTCAATTGATTACCTTTAGTTAAACCACTCAAAATAGGGAGTAATTATGCGAACCGGATACGTGTATATCCTAAAATGTTCCGATGGTTCATTCTACACCGGAGTAAAGAATGACCTTGAGCGAAGACTATTTGAGCATTCAACAGGTTTAGAATATTCCTATACAAAAAGCAGAAGACCACTGAGCCTGGTATGGGTTTCAGATGAGCTGGAAATTCAAGATGCTATTGCGCTGGAAAAACAGATCAAAGGTTGGCGTAGAGAGAAGAAGATTGCACTAGTCAATGAACAGTATGAAGATCTTCCAGGACTTTCGGTTGCCTATTATAGACGGAAATGACTCGTTATTGCTCTATGCTTCGACTGGGCTCAGCAAGACGAGCAATACGTCCTACTCTATTTTACCCCTGCTAGCTCAGTATGAGTCATAGCGCAAAATGAGCCACGAAGTCGTCACACTGAGCTTTGTCGAAGTGCGACCAGTGACTCAGCAAGACGGACAATTCAAATTCGTCACACTGAGCAACATATCCTGATGCTCATTGCTCTATGCTTCGACAGGCTCAGCAAGACGAGCAATGTGCCTTGTGCATATTCCCCTGGATATATTAAATCCCCACTTATACAAATCATGGCACAGGCATTGCAAACCCAAGCGCAGTGAACTATAATAGATTTATAAAATTGAATTTATAAAATTGAATTTATAAAAATAATTATAACAACTCTGGAGGAAAACATGCACAAAGCTTATACCTGGTTAATGGCTCTGATGTTGATTATTACTGGCGCCTTGGCAGATATAACCCTATCGGGTGATGCCCGAGTCCGACCCCGCTTGGACTTCACCGATGAGGGTGAATTTGGCAACAAAAGCAGTGATGCTTACTATCTGTACTGGGCTCGACTCAATGTGCATGCAGATATTGGGGATGGCTATTATTTCAAAACCCAACTCGCCCACAATGGGGCTGGTTTTTTTGTCGGAAAGTTCGGGACAGGAACACTACCCAGTTCCGTGAGCTACAGCAGTGGTGGTCGCGGGACCGTGGATTTCATGTTGGTATATTTCGGACACGAAGGCAAACGTTTCAGCTGGTCTACCGGTTTGATCCCTGTTCATGGCGACATTTTTCTGGATGCCCAGTTCTACCCCGTTAAACCCCTTGATATCCCCTGGATCCTATACAATAATAATGCTGCTTATGGGGCTGATTTCAGCTATTTATTGGGCGGAAAAAAGCTAGATCTGCGAATTCTAGTTGATGACAACTCCGGCAAAACTGTTGAAGGAGAGATCGTCACCAGCCTGGATACAGCCTACACCTGGATTATCGATCAGGACAGTGGCGTGGTTGTGAGAGACACTAGTATTACCACTTTCACTACAGATCCAAATCAAGATACCAGGGACAAATATACGCTCAACCTTTCTTATCCCATCTCAATAGTGGGTATCCAGATAAAACCGCAAATGTATATGACCATAGCAGATGAGGGGATAGCCGCACCCTTAACCATGGGTGCAGAATTTCAGCTCCCCCGTTTCGCCGGATGGGGGATTGCTGCCTCTGCCGGTGTCACATCCCAAAAAGTTGAGACTACCGAATTTCCCGGTGCCTATTCAGGTTCGTTTTACCGTGGAAAAATGTGGGGCAAACTTGGCCCCGGTGCCTTCCTGACTTGGATTGATATCATGCAAATAAATCCTGACCTTGCTGATATGGCCGATGTGAAATCAACCAGTATCTGGCTCTCATATAAATACAAGATCTATCAGTCAGATATGGGTGAAGTCAGTTTCAAACCAACCTATCGTCAACTGATCCAGAAAATTGAAGGCCAACAGGATCTTGCCAGGACCTTTATTGAGTTGACTACAGAGTTTAAGTTTCGCTAGTTTGCATCCATAGAGACTCGTCCTATCTTCCCCGTGATCCAATAGGTTGCGGGACTTACCTGGTTATTATGGCATTTCTATCCTGATTTTCGCTGGATAAGGCTGGCAACTTTCAAGGAAATTTAATCGGTCTGAGATAATAGAGACCTCGTGCACATAAAGGAGTGGTTCATGCACGATGAAAAAATTGATCCTTCAAAAAGTCTGACTCAAAGAATCGGATTGATTCTTGGACCAGTCTTATTTTTGGTGATTATTTTATTCTTTAACTTTGATCCTGAAAAACCAATCATCACCCGCATGGCTGCCGTCGCCGTATTAATGGCCGTGTGGTGGATCACCGATGCCATTCCTTTGTTCGCTACAGCACTCCTCCCATTATTACTCTATCCCTTACTCGGTATATTACAAGCGAAGACCGTAGCACCCATTTACATTAACAGTACTATTTTTCTGTTTATCGGTGGATTCATGATTGCCCTCACCATGGAGAAATGGAAACTTCACAGACGTATCGCATTATTTATAATCCGTTTTATCGGGGGAGGTCCAGCAAGGATTGTTTTTGGATTCATGCTAGCATCAGCTTTTTTATCCATGTGGATCTCAAATACGGCCACTGCAATTATGATGGTCCCCATCGGCCTGGCAATTATAATGCAAATGGAGGAAAGATTTGAGTCTAACGAAACCCATAATTTTACTGTGGGATTGATGCTTGGTATTGCCTACGCCTGTTCCATGGGCGGTGTGGCGACCCTGGTTGGTACACCGCCAAATCTCTCATTTGCCAGAATTTTTGAAATTACTTTCCCAGAAGCACCCCCCATAACTTTTGGCAGTTGGTTTATTATGGCGCTGCCCATATCCATAATAATGATCATTATAATCTGGTTGGTCCTGACTAAAATATTTTTTCGTGTCCCAGCACACATCAAGGTCGATCCCGCCATTGTTGATAGTGAATATCACAGTCTTGGCAAAATGAGTTTTGAGGAAAAAGCCGTATTGACGGTCTTTTCACTCACTGCAATATTATGGGTATTCCGTAAGAAACTTATCGTGGGCTTTTTGACAATCCCTGGCTGGTCACAATTGATCCCCTATCCTGATATGATAGACGATGGGACAGTGGCACTCTTTATGGCCATGATCCTCTTTCTCATACCAACACGGAGCAAAGATGCTAAATCCCCCACCTTAATGGGAGCTGATGTGATAAGGAATTTACCCTGGAATATCGTCCTGCTTTTTGGTGGTGGCTTTGCCCTGGCCAAGGGATTTCAGGTTACGGGTCTCTCCGCATTGATCGGGAATGAGTTCGCCGGCCTTGCCGGAATGTCCCCCGTAATTATGATTCTTTTCGTTTGTTCGGGATTAACATTTTTAACCGAGTTAACATCCAATACGGCCACGACAGAGATGATCCTACCTATTTTGGCTTCAGTGGGCTTTGCCATGCAAGCCAATCCTCTGGTTCTAATGATCCCGGCCACTATTTCTGCCTCATGTGCATTCATGATGCCAGTGGCTACACCGCCTAACGCAATCGTTTTTGGGAGTGGACGGGTGAAGATCGCTGAGATGGCTAAGGCTGGATTTTTCATCAACATTATCGGTATCATTATCGTCACAGTTTACTTTTATGCCATTGGGGCATTTTTAATGGGAATCGATCCTGGTGTTTTTCCAGATTGGGCAAAACACCTTGGTACGGTCGCGCACTAGTCGTTTCTGGTCAATTAATTATTAAGTGTGACTATGGATGCGCTCTAACTCAGTTTGTTCCTTCGCCTTTACCCAATATAGGTCCCAACGCTGCTGAAGATTCATCCAGAAATCAGGGGTATTTCCAAAGAATTTTGATAGACGAAGTGCAGTGCTAGGTGTAATACCCCTTTTCCCATTCACAAGTTCATTTACCCTTTGAAAGGGGACGCGTAGTTCTACAGACAGCTGCTTCTGTGAAATTCCCATAGGTTTTAAGAATTCTTCTAACAACATTTCCCCGGGATGAGTTGGGGTACGATTTGTTGGAATTCTAACCATCTTGATCTCCTTTAGTGGTAATCCATTATTTCTACATCGATTGGACCAAGTTCAGTCCAACTAACGCATATCATTAATCTATGTTATCACGGATATCATGCTATTCCAAGCACTTCTCTACTTTAGCTTTTTTCCCTTGGCCTTCACACTTGTCGTTACCCCCGGGTTTCAACCCGGAGCCCACACAGCCACTCATCCCCCTAATGAACCATTCAACGACATCTGCGTAATCTACTAGAATAGATTTGGCAAGCGCTCCCTCATTGTCTAGGTTAAACCCTTAAAATTCAAGTTTTATTCGAAAGGAATAAGGTATGGTACAAATGAGCAGACGAGATTTCGTAAAGATAACGGGAACCGGTCTGGCCCTGGCAACCCTTCCGGGCTTTATTCGCTCAGGAATTGCTGGCGTCAAACCAGGTGATAATCCCTATAATTTTTATTTCCAGCGTTTTGGAATCGATGAAGATACGATCCGCAAAGTCATGACTGAAGCTCTGCACTATGGCGGGGATTATTGCGATCTATTCTTTCAGAATCAGCTGAGCAACTCTATCCGCTTACAGGATAATATTGTCAACTCTGCCAGCACCAATGTTACACTGGGTGTTGGTATTCGTGTCCTGAAAGGCGATCAAACGGGATACTCTTTTACAGAGGATATTTCTCTGGCAAGCATGAAAGCTGCCGCTCGTACCGCCGCTGGAATCGCCTCCGGCTCACCCAAAAAAGCGCCCCTGACCTTCAATGCTACCAAGTTGATGAATTATTATGATACAAATGTCAGTTGGGAAGATGTGGGTGTGAAGGATAAAGTCGGGATGCTGCAAGCCATCAACGATGATGTATTTAAAGAAGATCCCCGCGTGGTGAAAGCCAGTGTCAATTTCAGTGACAGTGAAAACTATATTTTGGTTGTAAACTCCGAAGGTGGTATCGCCACGGATTATCAGCCCATGCTGCGGATTTCTGTCGGTTGCACCGCAGAACAAGACGGTCGCCGTGAAAACAATTATTTTGATTATTCTGCTCGCGATGATATTCGATTTCTGACACCTGAACGGCTAAAAAGACTGCCCAGAGAAGCTGTCGCCCGGACGATGAGATTATTTGAAGCACTAACTCCTCCTGCCGGTGAATTCCCAGTCGTTCTGGCAGCCGGGAGCGCGGGAATCCTACTCCACGAAGCAATTGGTCATGGCATGGAAGCAGATTTCAATCGCCAGGGCATTTCGGTTTATTCTGAAAAGATGAACGAGAAGATTGCTGAACCATTTGTCACCATCGTGGATGATGGCACTAACACCAACGTTCGAGGCTCCATCAATGTAGATGACGAAGGTGTGGCATCCGAAGAAACCGTCCTGGTTGAAAATGGGGTCTTGAGGACCTTTATGCATGATCGCATCTCTGCCAAGCATTATGGCGTAAAACCTACTGGTAGTGGCCGACGTGAATCCTTCAAACACTATCCCATGCCCCGCATGAGAAATACTTATATGCGCAGTGGTCCCCACGAGTATGAAGAGATGATTGCTACAGTTAAATATGGTATCCTGGCAGATCAATTCACAAATGGTCAGGTCAATATCGGACCAGGTGATTTCACATTTTATGTGAAGTCTGGATCACTCATTGAAAACGGTAAAATTACAACACCTATCAAGGATGTTAACATTATTGGAAATGGTCCAGAAGTTCTAAAACGCGTGACCATGGTATCCAATGACATGAAAATGGCTGAGGGGGGCTGGACTTGTGGCAAGAATGGTCAGGGAGTTCCAGTTTCAATGGGCATGCCCAGCTTGCTAGTTTCGTCCATTACAGTTGGAGGTAGAGGTTAATTATGGAAAAAAATGTCTATTTAGATCTGGGATATTGGGTTCAGAAAAAAGCCAAACAACTTGGTGTAACTGAATCCGCTCTGGGGATCAATCATTCTCGCAGCGTCTCTGTCGATTTTCGTGATGGTGAAGTGGAAAAGCTCAAAGAATCGACTCAGCAATCCATGTCCATCCAGATCTTTGCCAACGGTCGCTATTCCAGTCACTCAACCAATGATCTCCGAAAGGAATCCTTGGAGAAATTTCTTACAAATGCGGTTGATCTAACCAGTTTTCTGGAAAAAGACGAATTTCGCAAACTCCCCGATCCTGAGTTATATGAGGGACAGCCACAAATTGATCTTGATCTCAACGACTCCAAACAGGGAGATGTCACGGCCGATGAACGTTTGAATCGGGCCAAAGAACTGGGAGCAGGCCTGGAGGGCAAAGATGAACGTATCATCTCTATTTCTTCTGGATTCCATGACAGTCACAGCGAAACCTATCACTTGAAATCAAATGGTTTTGAGGGTCACAAGGAATCCACGTCATTTACCCATGGTGCTTCTGTTTCCATGCAGGGAGCAGGGGACAAGAAACCTGAGGGTTGGCGCTATTATCGTGCTCGTCATCTGGAAGATCTGGTTGGGGCAGGGCAGACAGCTTCTGAAGCGCTTGCTCGAACCCAGGATCGTATTGGTGCTGAAAAAGTTTCCACTGAGACCATGCCACTGTTGCTGGAGAACTCCAATGCCGCCGGTTTATTCTGGCGCATCATGTATCCACTGAGTGCCGGCGCTATCCAGCAGAAGAACTCTTTCCTCGAGGGTAAGCAGGACACACAGATTGCATCTTCCATCCTCAGTATCGTTGATGATCCGGCCATTGTTCGAGGCTTGGGAAGTCGTTATTATGATGGTGATGGTATAGCTGCTAAAGAGATGCCACTCATCACAAATGGTGTTTTAAATAACTATTTCATTGATGTTTACTATGGTAATAAACTGGGTTGGAAACCGACCAGTGGTGGCTCTTCCAATCTGATTGTAAAACCTGGTAACCGTTCAGGTTCGGAGATCGAAGCAGATCTTGATCGTGGAATTCTGGTAACTGATTGGTTGGGCGGCAATGCCAACTCCACAACAGGTGATTTTTCACTGGGTGTTGCGGGTTGGTTGATTGAGAATGGCAAACGAGTGAAGTCTATTACAGAGATGAATATTTCTGGTAATTATAATGAACTGCTCATGAATCTGACGGAAGTTGGAAATGATCCCTGGATCCATTCCTCTTTCAGAACACCCACCATGTTATTCGACAAGGTGAGTTTCTCAGGATCCTAAATTATGATGAGTCATCCTGAGCATGGCGAAGGATCTTGATCCTCTCGTACATATAAGTAGATAAATACCACAGCGCCTCGGAATCCCGGGGCGTTTTTTTTCATCTTCTTAAAAACGGGTGGGATTAATAACTTCTTCTAGATTTAATGCCCGAATGAAGAAATTAGATGATCACTATACCTCTAACAAAAATTCTTCATAATTCTGAGGAGTGATAATTCGTTGCTCAGTAACGTTATAAGCTGACAAAAATGTTTTTGAGAATTTACCCTGCTTACGGATATTCCACTTAAATTTAAACACTTTTAACTCCGTTTTGTCATTCTCCTCAATAAGATCAATTTTCTGCTGTTGGGTGGTTCGCCAGAAATAGTGAGATCTGGGGTAACCAGAATATTGGAGCAACTTATATCGCTCACTGACACAATAATTTTCCCACAAAGCACCAATATCTGTTCTAGAATCGAGCTGGGCAAAATTATTAATAGTGGCATTTCGAATCCCATTATCAACAAAATAGATTTTTCGACCTTTTTTTATCTCATTGCGGACGTTGCGACTAAGAGCTGGCAATTGAAATATCACAAAAGCTTTTTCCAACAATCCAATGTATTTTTCTACTGTCAGACGATCCGCACCAACCAATTGGGCAATTTCACTTGTCGATACTTCACCTCCAACTTGTAATGCCAGAGCTTTGGTAATATTTTCTAGTAGATCAGAGCGAGCCACAGTTTGCAATGTGTTTAGATCACGATATAGATAAGCTCCTGTGAGTAGTCTCAATAAATCTTGTTCCTGACCAGGGTTAGTGACTATTTCAGGATAACTTCCAAAGATCAGGCGAGCTTTTAATTCTCTTTTTTCATCCAACAGAGAGCCATGCTCAGAAAGCTCCTTAAACGAAAGAGGAAAGAGCTTAAAGTACCAGGCACGGTCGGTGAGTGGTTCTTGTATTGTCTGCAGCAATTCAAAAGACGATGAACCAGTTGCAATCACTTGAACATCCGGGATCCGATCTACAATGATCTTGATAACTAATCCAATATCAGGTATGCGTTGGGCTTCATCAATAAAAAGTAATTTTGCCTTGCCGATGATTCGTTTGAGTAAGGTTACATTGGTTGCCGTGAGGTTTTCACGGACATCGGTGTCATCACCATTTAGTTTCAACACAGATGTTTCCAGCTCAGGGAGCATTGACTCAATCAGGGTTGTTTTTCCTACTTGACGTGCTCCATAAATTATAAGTGCTTTTCCCCGGAAACATTTGGCTCGAATCTGCTGGCCAATAAGCCGATTGATAAATGTCATTCAGCGCTCCTCTCAGTTAGTATCATAATAATATATGAAATTAATATCATAATATTATAGTTTTTTATGATTGTTGTCTTTTCATCGAGATGGGCACAAAGCATTTCACTTCCGATCTCCCATGACCCTCAGACTTTCGAATTTCAACCAATTAGCCCTTGCATTTTGACTAGAAATAACCGAATTTAGCCAACCTTTTAGAGGTCGCAAACCACCATCCCCTAAGTAAAATTCTATTCATGATCTGCTCAATCTGAGTCAGGTCCAAATTCTAATTTAGGAGGATTTACCATGCTGCGATTTCTAATCGTTTTTTTAGCTATTTTAACAACTCAATTCGCTTTACTCGGGCAAAGCGTCATCGTAAATGAGATGTCGCAGGGCTCCGATGGTGGCAAAGAATGGGTCGAATTGCTGGTCATCGATAACGGGGTTGATCTGCGTGGCTGGGAGCTGGGAGATTTTGATGACAGCACCTGGCACTCAATTGCTGAATTCAGCAGCCATTCAGATTGGGCTAATGTAGCTACAGGTACAATTATCGTTCTCTATAACAGTGGTGATATTGATGCTGCCATTTCTTCCGCTGGAGGGGAGGATACTGTCTTTAGTGATAAATCGGTCATCATCCCTGTGAGTAATTCAAGCTATCTAACCGATACTGGACCATGGGGCCTAACATCAGGGGCATTCTCGAATTCCGATGGAGATGACTGTGCTGCTATCCGCAATTCAAGTGATGAAATCATCCACGACATGGCAGTCACTCATACAACAGCAACAGTACCCAGTCCCGGATCGGGGGAAGTCAAATACTACACCGGGAATACAGTCGCCGGGATTACAGATAATGCTAAATGGACCGAGGCCAGCTCTACAACAGGTACCCCAGGTTCAGGAAATGGGGGAGACAATTCGAATTGGGTTGATACCTCGCTCCCCGTTGAGTTATCTGCCTGGGCTGCTACTTCATCAGGTGGGCTGGTTGTTTTGAGTTGGACAACTGAATCCGAGATCGAAAACCAGGGATTTATCATTGAGCGCCGTCAGGAAAACGCCATGAATATGACTGTATTAAGTTCTTTCATGGTGGATGACAGGCTTTTGGGTCACGGTTCAAGCTCTACCCGCAATGTCTATGAATTCATTGACAAAAATGTTGAGCCAGGTCAAAGCTATATTTATCAACTAGCAGATGTTGATTATCACGGGGAGGCGACCAAACATGCAGAAATCAGTGTGACTGTCAAAGCCAGCAATTCAGATCCAAAACCCACAAAAATGGTGCTCCACTCGGCCTTTCCGAACCCCTTCAACCCTGCTGTAAATCTTTCTTTCAGCCTGGAGGGTGCCATCGAGAACCTGTCACTTGAAATTTATGATCTTCAGGGAGCCTATGTTAGATCCCTCCTCACCGGCTCCTATGCACAAGGGACTCATGATATTATTTGGAAGGGCATAGACTCTGCCGGTAAACAAGTTGCGTCGGGAGCATATCTGGTTCATTTAACTACACCCAATGCAGTCCTGATTCAGCGGGTAACCCTCATCAGATAACTTCTTCATCCTGCTTGACCTAAAGGCTGTCCCAGATCCGAATCAGATGACGAATGGTGATGTTTTCATACAGAGACAAGGACATGCAGTGATCGTGTTGGATATGGCCGTTAATCCTGAGACTAATGCTAAGGTATTCATGATTAGCCCAAAGCTATATGCCTGCTCAGGATATTCATATCTTGATTAATCCTGATGATCCAAAACTCAGTCCCTGGTATAAGATCAGTGAATCTGGTTTGTTGTAGACACCAGAATGGACATTTGGTTGGGATGATCTAAAACGATTTAACGAGTAGTTCGACTATTCCCAAATACCCTGGTTATGAAACGATATTTGATATTGCAGTAGTGGGTGGCTCTAAAATATGAGGTTACTTATCTACAAGTTCCCACACTTTATCCCAATCGGGACCTGGAGGGTTTAGCTTTAATTCCTGACATCGCTCAATACGAATTAAGGATGGGTTCGTTTTTCTTCCGTGTATCTCGATTTCATATTGTGCCGATTTTCTAAAAGCAGCCGCTGCCTCATCCCACTTTTGCTGATAGTAAAGCTCAATCCCCTGGTTGTAAAGGGAGAGTAGCTGAATAGTGTTCTCATCTAACA
>JABMPR010000328.1 GCA_013202895.1 bacterium
GATTTGAAGTAATAATATATGATGATAGCAATACATAAAAAAGCGAGGGCTTCTATCATAAATAGATATCGATAGATTGAAAACTGGACCAGCCAAATTACGTACGCAAAGATGGAGAATAATAGAATAAACTTTGAATTAGCGGACATAGCCAGATTTTGGATTTTGTTAATTCTACCACGGAAAAGCACAATTACAAAAATTACTAACATGAGAAAAAGTAAGGCAAATCTTAAATCACGGAATCCGCCCTGAGCAAATGTGTATTGTGAATTATACATAAAATAAAAAGGATAGAGGAGACCATCAATAACTGAGCCCGGTAATAAGCGAGTATCCCGAATAGCCAGGTTCAGGAGTTCGGGTGACTTAAAAATATTATTAAACCAGGGGAAAAACGGGTTTGCGTAAATTTGCCACATTTTCAAGTACCAGAAGCCGCCTGTAATAAATGCTCCAACTATTACTCCGCCCGAATAGGCTGAAAACAGGCGAGTTTTTTTGACAATCCCAGAAACAACAAATGGCAAGCCAAGAGCACTGGCCAGTATGTATACGGCGGCTGTCATTTTAATTCCAAATGCAAGCCCTGCGGCGAAACCACTATAAAAAATTAAGATGGTCGAGATGTTCTGCGAATCTTTTAAAGAAATGATAATTATCAAAACAGAAATAAAAAGGGGGATAGTGATCAGGTTGTCGTGATAAGATGTGCCAAGAAGATTAAGTGAGGATGGGGCTATGAAAGCGGCGAGGCTTATCAAGAGAGCCATCTTAAAAGGTGTGATTAAAATAGAGATACTTCTGAAGGAGATAATGTGGGATGGGATTTCAACAAATAGGACTTCAGCAATTTTAAAAACAAGGAAGTAGTTTATTCCATGAATCAATCCCAGAATAAAGCCCACCATTATTGGCTTAAAACTGGCAATCAAAAGGAGAAGAAATATGTCCGGCAGCGGGTTGAAAAAAGATTGCAGCTGAGCGGGTAGTATATCTAACTCGCCGCGCTCAATGAAAAAGGAGTATGCGTTATAGATGTGATAGTTGCGAAGATCCCAGTTATTGTCCTGTCCTAGCAGAATTGAAGTGACTCCACCTAAGACCATAAAGAATGTTAAAACCAACAAAGAGGATGCATGCCCTGAATCGAATAATCGACCCTGAAATGTACTTTGTGTCCTCATCTAGTATTGATACCCAGCCTTTACTTTTCTGTCATCCGTGAAGTATGGAACTTTTAATGATGTCTGTGTTTCGATCACAGGCGTATATGTTGTCGCTGAAAATAGAATTAATTCATACGATGTTATAATAAATCAATTCGCTTTCAACTCATTTATAGCCATCACCATTACAGATTATCAGCCTCATTATTCAGGTGTCTTCGATATGTTTAACCAAGCTACGACCGGACAAGCTGCTACACCACTTGAATCCTTGATATTAATGATGTCGAGAACTTTTAGCCTTAGCGTCGGGAATCCTTAATGGTCTGACGACTTAAATTTTAACTCGATACAGCAGATGGATAGTCCCTAAAGCGATACTGCTTCAAACGCAGTGGTTCAAACTAGAATCCATTAGGCTGGCCTACTGAGTACTGATCATTCGCTTGCTAATGGTTTAATAAAATGTGCACAACATGCACAACTCAGTTGCGCAAGTTGCGCAGTTATTTAAAGAGAATCTCCTTTTCCATATGCGTCAACAATACTCAGCAATAGTGTGTATAGTAAGTTGATATAGATATACTAGGAAAGGCTTCTGAAACAACAGATTAGGTTTCAGTGCTGGAAATATAGCAAGATCTTTAGGGATAATTATGGTATAAGTGTATGTAAAACATAAACAAATGAAATACGGTGTGTGTTTTCTTACTACGCTAATCAGCAGTTTATCTAATTCAGCAAAAGAGTGGTAATGTTAGAATCAATAAAACTATTGACAATATTAATTTAAACAATTAGTATGTGCACAAACGATTGAGCAAATAAATATTAGTAAAAATGGCTGGTTAATTGGTCTAAAGAGAATGAAAAGTTATATAGGATAAGTCGTTGAGCGAAAACCGACAGATTACTTTAGATGATATCGCAAACCAGGTGGGCGTTTCACGTACGACGGTATCTAGAGTTCTTAGTGGACAGGCAAAACAGTATCGGATAAGTAATCAGACGATGGAGAATGTTTCTCAGACAGCCATGGAGCTTGGCTATATGCCCGATCAGTTGGCGAGAGGACTGCGGACGAAACGCACAAATACCATTGGCTTAATTATACCTGATATCTCAAATCCATTCTTTTCTACCATTGCACGTAACATTGAAATTCAAGCTCGGAAAATTGGCAGCTCAATCATTCTCTCAGATAGCCAGGAGGACACTCAGCTTGAAATTGAGTCAACCCGTCTCCTCAGGAGCCGCAAAGTGGATGGACTGATTATTTGTCCTGTTGGAGAAGAATTTCAGCACCTGCTTAGTATTCAAAGCAGTGGTCTTCCTTTAGTAATCATTGATCGGTATTTCCCTGAACTCGAATGTGCATATGTCGTCTCTGATAACTACCAGGGTGCCTTGGAGGCAGTCACATATTTCTTTAAAATGAATCATAGATCGGTTGCATTTCTTCAAGGTCGGGTCAAAACATCAGTAAATAGCGATCGAATCAAGGGCTATCGCGATGCTCACAAACAGTACGAGGTGCCCGTCGATGAATCTCTTATTGTGGGGGACAGTTTCGGAAAACGGAATGGCTATATCGGTACCAAAATCCTCCTGGGCAAGACTCCACGACCCACCGCCATCTTTGCTGCAAGCAATCTTATCTCTCTGGGAGCAATGACCGCAATACAGGAAGAGGGATTGAAGATCCCGGATGATATTTCCATCATCTCATTTGATGAACAACCCTACTCAGAATACCTGGCAACCCCCATGACAACTGTAGCTCAGCAAACATCTGAGACTGGAGAAATCGCATTTAAATTGCTCCAATCTCTGATACAACATGAAGGAAAACAAACAACGGACGGCATAGTATTACCTACTGAACTAGTATATAGAAAGTCGGTGAAAAAGCTAAATCGTGAAACTATATAATGATTAAGAGAATAAACAAAATAGGGAATGTACACTATTCATTAGGTGCGCGTTGCATTAAGCAAACGGATCAATTGATGATTGTCTTTTCCGAAAACCTAAGGAGAACAGAATCATGAAACACAGTTACAAGCTATCCACTTTAGTGTTAGCCGGGTTGCTCCTCATGATGGTACCATTCACATTATCTGCCCAAGGCGAGAATATGTCATTTCTTGGAAATTGGGGCGAGGGTGGTGGTGAGATGAGAGCTGTAGCAAATTTCGGGGACCTGGTTTATTATGGAATCGGGAACCAATTTGTTATAACCAGTTTCGAGGACCCTGCAAATCCATTTACAGCTGCAACGCTGACTCTGGATGACATGGTGGAGGATATTGTTTGGAAAGTCAGTGGTGGAGTAACCTACGTATTGGTTTCGGGATCCACATTAAATATCATTGATGTTACAAATCCTCTGGCCCCTGCATTAATATCAACTACGGAATTGACCGGGTATGGTGAGGGTCTTGGGGTAAGTGGCGACTATGTCTACATAGGGGCTGGAAGCGCAGGAATGCAGATTATTGATATTAGTGATCCTGCCAATCCAAGTTCAGTAGCCACACTGGCTGGAGCTTCTCCAGGAGCATATGCAGAGGGTATTAACGTTTCTTCGCCTTATGCTTATCTGGGAAATGGCGGCGGAACAGATATCTTCGATATTTCTGATCCTACCAATGCATTTCTGGTCGGGACAATGGTAAATGATGGTTGGATTCAAGATGCTATGCCTATTTCCAATTATTTGTACGCGTGTGACTGGAGCAATGGAATCGATATCATCGATATTTCCAATCCTGCAAGTCCGGTACATGTTTCTACGCTCTCAAATCCTGTAAATGCAGATATTACGTTTGATGGAAATTTTGGATATATCGCATCAAGGGAATATGGTGTGACAGTTATTGATGTTACAGACCCCGCAGCGCCAACCGTCCTGGGGACTTTTGATACTGAAGGAGTGGTTAGAAAGATTTCCTTTGGTTCAATAAATATTGATGGCAATCAAGAGGGACACCTCTTTGCTGCAGAGGTATCTATGCTGAGCGCTGTTAATGTTTCAGATCCGACTGATATGAGCATATCTGGCTCCGTCGCAGTTCCAGCGCCTGCTGACGGATTGTGCTATAGTGCCACTCTGGATGGAGATATTGCTTATCTGGCCTATAGATATTCTGTGCGTGCAATTGATATAACGAATCCTTCGGTAATGTCAGAATTAGGAAATTTTTCCGTTTCTGATACCGGGATGGTGAAGAAGGTAGTCGTCAAGGATGATATTGTCTTTGCTGGATCCAGGTTCGGTGGGTTACGTGCGCTCGATTTTTCAGATCCAACAAATCCCACTCAACTCTCCGCGGTCATAACCGATCGAACAAATGATGTCGCCATTTCTGGGAACTACGTCTACGCCGCTACCAATAACAATGGTATTGGGATCGTGAATGTATCGACGGCGAGCTCACCAACCCTAGTAGGTTACGTTGCTGAAAGTATGGTAAGCGGTCGCTATGGAGAAGGTGTTGCTGCGTACGGAAACGTTATGGTACAAAGTACTTGGGGTGCGCTGTACTTTTATGACATCAGCTCGCCTGAGTCTCCAACACTTCAGGATACTGTGGCTCTTACTACTGGGACCAGTTGGTTAACCCTGGATGACGATTATGCTTATGTCCATGATTTTGATAGTCTGAAAATCTTTGATCTCAGCAATCTGTCGGCTGTTGTTCAAGTTGGTGGGGTCAATACTGGTGGAAGCTGGGATGGTGATGCATTCCGAGAAGGAGACTATGTCTATGTGAACGCTGAAACTGCCGGTATCAAAGTCTACGATGTTACTGACATCACTAACCCAACTGAAGTGGCTAGCTATGATATGCTGAATAGTGCCCGGGGTATCACAGTACGTGACGGATTCGTTTATTCCAGTGAAAAAGAAGGTGGTTTTTCGATTTATACCAACAATTTGGGTGTATCCATCGATTCTGATGGTTCGCGACCCAATAGTTTTTCTTTAAGTCAGAATTATCCGAATCCCTTCAATCCCAGCACCATGATCGAGTTCTCAATTCCGCAGAGTTTTGGAAGCTCAGATGTAAAACTTGAAGTGTTTAACGTCCTGGGACAAAATGTACGTACCCTTGCCAATACCAGGCTTGAAAGCGGTGTTTATCAAGTCAGCTGGGATGGCCGTAATAACTCTGGTAGTCTTGTTTCGGCAGGTATGTATATCTATCGACTGCAATCAGGAGATGAGGCAATAAGCAATAAAATGATCCTGCTGAAATAGTAGGATTACTTTAACAATTCGTTTTTAAGGAAAAATAAGATTACGCAGGTAGAATCTGCCTGCGTAATCAACTTGTGGGTTGGAGCTCGGTCTTACTCATTGCCTCCTTCTTTCCGACTCCAACCCTTTTTATAGTACAGCCAAATTACGATTCATGGTCACCAAAACGATTGTAGGCTTATTGGGATAAACTTGAATTAACCTGGATATCGATGATGAATAAAAGAGTATTTTGCTATTTCAGCTTTCTAATATTAATAATGGTGCCCCAGATGCTGGTTGGCGGCAATGTTGGTAAAATATTTGGTAAGATACTTGATGCGGAAACCGGTGAGCCACTCATCGGTGCTAACATTACTATTAAGGAAACTTATCAGGGTGCTACAACAGACGAATTAGGTGAGTTTGTAATTGTTAATGTGCATCCTGGATCATACACTGTCACAATATCTTACATAGGCTATGAAACCGTCAGTTTGCTTGAGGTTTACGTAACAGTCGATAATACGACTTATGTAAACAATGAATTAAAGAAGCAGGTCATCGAAGGAACCTCTGTAACCGTTGTCGCAGAACGCCATTTAATTGATAAAAGCCACACAGCGAGTAAACATTCCGTTACTAGTGAAAGCATGGAGAAACAACCAGTTAAGGATATGAAAGATGTTCTGGAGACCCAGGCTGGAATTTTTCAAAATACATACCGCGGTGATTCAAGGGTAAGTAGTGTTATCCTGATGAATGGTATAAGCACTAATAGTGGTTTGTTTTCAGATAATTTTAGCGGTTTTAATCTTTCTGCCATCCAGGAAATTTCAGTTATGACCGGTGGATATAATGCAGAATATGGAGAGGCAAGAGCGGCTGTTATTAACATTACCGAGAAAAAGACTGCCCATGGTATTCATGGATCTGTCATTACTCGATTGCGACCAGCAGGTAAATATCACTATGGCCGTAATATGTACAGTAGAGATAATTATGATATTACAAATTATGGAATTGGCTATTGGACTACTCAATCAGAAAATCCAATTTCAATCTTTTATCAGGATGATCCTCAGGAATTGTTGGCAAATTGGCAGGAGCAGAGTACTCCTGATCCTACCTTAGGAGACTATACCAAGCGGGATCAATGGTTCTATGAAACAACGCTGTACGGTGGACTTTTTAATGGTGTGACTTTCCTGGTTTCTGGTCGTCGCGAAAATGCCGTTGGTATTTTTCCCCAATCTATTCCTTACAATTCTGAACAGAATATTCAGGGCTATTTAAATTTCAATTTTTTTAAGAGACTACAAATTCGTATGGGTGGCTTCGCTGGTGAGAAGGAAACTGCTATTACTGGTGGTGGGAGCAGGTATTCCAATGGAGCTGACTACATAATAGAAAGCAATAACACAAATTTTGATTCCTGGGAGGGTGCTCAGGAACATCTTTGGCAAGGTGCCACCATAGTTGCAGGTCCATATGATCAAAATAAATACAATCCCATGGGCGTGATTTATGATCATTTCCCTGAGCTCAGGAA
>JABMPR010000329.1 GCA_013202895.1 bacterium
CACCAGCGCATCAGATTTAGCATGACTCACTAATTCATTATTAATCTGGAAGCCCTTGAAATCATTCAAGCGTTTTTTACGCTCCTGCTCTTGCCCCATGGAAGTCCAAACATCACTATAAAGCACATCAGCATTACTGACAGCCTCAAAGGGATCACGTACGACTTCAATTTTACTCAAACCAGCAGCCTGGGCTTGACTCAGCGTTTCAGGGTCAGGATCATAGCCATCAGGTGCGGCAAGGACAAAATGGTATGGCAGCACTTTGGCAAAGTTTAGAAATGAATTACAGACATTATTCCCATCACCGATAAACACAAGCTTCTGGCCTTCCACACGCCCGCGGTGCTCATAAATAGTGAGCATATCAGCCATAATCTGACAGGGATGGTTGTAATCCGTAAGCCCGTTTATCACAGGCACTTCGGCGTATTTTGCCATTTCAAGCATATGTTCATGTTTAAACAAACGAGCCATGATCCAATTATTATAACGTGAAATTACCCTGGCGATATCTTTTACGGCTTCTCGTTTCCCTATACTTATATCGTTGGGACCCAGATACAATGCATGACCCCCGAATTGAACCATTCCGGTTTCAAAGCTGACCCTGGTCCGCAAGGATGGTTTGGCAAAGACCATGGACATGGTCTGGTTTGCGAAATAGTGATGTTCTTTTCCGGCTTTGATATCAGCCTTTAATTGCCTGGCAATCCGAAATGTCTCATAAATCTCTTCCTTGCTAAAATCGGTAACAGCTAAAAAATCTCTTTTCATTCGATCTCCTTTGCATTTGTGATCAAAAAAACTCCGCCATAAAGACGGAGTCTGATATTTCTAATGATTTGATGTTCCATGTGGTAAGTGATCATCAATTCTTTCCTGATTACAATATGTATTTGCTCAAATCCTGGTCAGCCATGGTGTCTTTAAAAGTTTTAACGACCATGGCTTTTGTGACTTTGATTGATTTCGTTTTTGCATCTGGTAATGCAAATAATGTATCCTCAAGCAGCTTACTCATGATGGTCTGAAGTCGGCGAGCCCCAATGTTTTCCATACTTTCGTTGACTTCAAATGCCACCCTGGCGATTTCTTCAACAGCATCCTGATTAAAGCTGATCTTTACATCCTCTGCTCCCACCATAGCGATATATTGTTTTAATAAGGCCGATTTGGGTTGAGTAAGGATTTTGACAAAGTCTTCCTCGGTCAGATTCTCAAGTTCCACACGAATGGGAAATCTACCCTGGAGCTCGGGGATTAAATCTGAGGGTTTGGAATTGTGAAAAGCACCGGCAGCGATGAATAATATGTGATCTGTAACCAGAGTACCATATTTGGTTTTAACAGTACTTCCCTCAACGATGGGCAAAATATCTCGTTGCACACCCTCGCGAGATACATCAGGACCACCCCCGCTTCGTTCACCGGCAATTTTGTCAATTTCATCAACAAAGACTATCCCATCCTGCTCCGCCCTGCGAATGGCTTCGTGCTGAACTTTCTCTTCATCGATCAATTTTTGCGACTCTTCCTGGGTCAGGAGAATCCGTGCTTCAGCAATGCTGAGTCTACGTATCTTGCTCTTTTTGGGCAGGGCAGTCCCCAGCATATCCTGTAGATTCATGCCCATATCGTCCATCCCCAGAGGTCCAAAGATTTGCATCATTGGTGCACTGGCATCCTCCTGGACTTTCAATTCAATTTCGCGAACTTCAAAATCACCTGCCATCAGTTTGATGAACATTTTTTCACGGGTGCTTTGATAACGTAAATAATCTGCTGATTCCTTTTCAGCGTCCTTTAAGGGGGGTAGTAATAGATCCATGATAGCTTCATTTGCCATCTCAACTGCCTTCAGGTGCACACTTCTTTCGTGCTCACCTTTTACAATATTATAGCTATTGTCAACCAGATCCCGAATCATGGAGTCCACATCCCGACCGACATATCCAATTTCTGTAAACTTTGAAGCCTCGACTTTTACAAAAGGGGCTTGAACCAGATGTGAAAGCCGACGGGCAATTTCAGTCTTGCCAACCCCTGTGGAGCCAATCATAATGATATTATTGGGCACGATCTCATCCCGGATGTCAGTGGTGACTTGCTGGCGCCTCCAGCGGTTTCTCAAGGCAATGGCAACCGATTTCTTAGCACCATCCTGACCGATTATATATTTGTCCAATTCCTGGACGATTTCTTTAGGTGTAAGTGAAAATTTGCTCATTTATTTGCTGATCTCTTTTTTTAATTCCATAACATTAATATTAGCATTTGTATAGATACAGATATCGGCAGTGATCTCAAGACTTTGCCTAACAATCTCCTTTGGAGATTTCTTACCACTTGCGATAAAAGCCCGCGCCGCCGCTATGGCATAAGGACTTCCAGACCCAATAGATAAGACCCCATCATCGGATTCAACAACGTCCCCATTTCCTGAGATGATAAGACCATGATCTGCATCCATGACGAGGAGCATGGCTTCCAGGTTGCGTAACATCTTATCCATACGCCAATCCTTGGCTAACTCAACAGCGGCTCTGATGAGATCTCCACTAAACTCTTCCAATTTTCCTTCAAATTTCTCAAACAAAGCAAATGCATCTGCGGCTGATCCAGCAAATCCTGCCAGTACTTCATCATCATATATTGATCGGATTTTGACAGCTCCATGCTTCATAACTGTATCACCGAATGTCACCTGACCGTCTCCACCTAAGGCAACTTTTCCGTTGTGGCGGACACCCAGGATGGTAGTGGAATGAATATCTGGAAACCTCTTCATAGCGAGCCTCTTTTAATCTTTCAGCATTTCAATTTTTGCCAAAGCCGCTGAATATAGATTGTCAGCCAAGTGTGGCAATCATTATTGGCCGCATCTCATCAAGAAAAAAGGGTGGCCTGTCAGCTTGACAACCACCCTTTAATTTTGCTAAATCTGATATTATCAGAGTATCTGGGTATAGATTTATTTCATCTCTTTCAGATATCTTAAAAAATCTGATTCTGGTGTAAGGACAAGCTTTGTCTTCTCGTCAAACACCTCTTTGTATGCTTCCAGAGTTCTCACAAATTCGTAAAATTCAGGATCCTTCTGATAAGCCTGGGCATAAATCTTGATGGCCTTGGCTTCACCGTTTCCACGAACTTCCTGAGCAGCTTTGTAGGCATCAGCCAGGATAATTTCACGATCTTTGTCGGTCTCAGCGCGAATTTTTACAGCCTGTTCATCCCCTTCTGAGCGGAATTGTTTGGCCATGCGTTGCCGTTCAGCCCTCATACGGTCGTAAACCGCCTGTTCATTTTCCCTGGGCAAATCGGCACGTTTGATGCGAACATCTACGATTTCGATACCATAGTCATTGGCGGTGAACGTAGCATTCTGAGTCACCTTATGCATTAGAGAATCCCGCAATGTGGATACGATTTCATGCATGAGATGTGTACCCAGCTGCACCCGCAGACTGGAATAGATGATATCATCCAGGCGTGACTGGGCTAATGCCTGGGTCCGCATAGTCTGCATAAACTTCAAAGGATCAGAAATTCTCCACTGGGCGTAATTATCCAGAATTAAGTTTTTCTTATCCTCTGTGAGGATGGTATTGGGCGCACTGTCATACTCCAATAGTCTTTTTTCGAATACGGTAGCGGATTGGAGAAAGGGAATTTTAAAATTTAAACCCGGCTCGGTTATATTTCGAACAGGTTTTCCCAATTGAACAATAACCACTTGCTCGGTTTCATCCACGATCATGATGCCGCCATAAACAAACATGAGGATCAGCACCGTGATAATAATTAATCCTATATTTTTCACTTGGCACCTCCCTTCACTTTTTCAAGACTAAGGACATTCACCAGCCCACCAGCGTCTTTTCCATCAACGATATATTTGTCGATTCCCGGCAGGATTTCTTCCATGGTCTCTATATACATACGAATACGGGTAACATCCTTTGCCAGACGATATTGGTACAGCATCTGTGTAAAGCGTGAGGCATCCCCCTCGGCTTCCTTGATTCGTTTTTGCTTATACGCTTCGGCTTCCTGGAAAGCCTGAGCTGCTTCTCCACGGGCCTGTGGGATAATTTCATTCTGATACCCCAGAGCAATATTCACTTTTTTCTCTTTTTCTTCTTTTGCAGATTGGACATCCTTAAAAGCAGCATCGACCTCTTGCGGAGGTGTCACGTCCTGTAGTTTTATCTCAGAGATATGTACACCTGCATCGTAACTGTCCAGCACCTTTTGCAATAGTAATTTGGTCTCTGCTTCGATCATAGCCTTGCCTGTGGTTAAGGTTTGATCGATGGGCTGAGATCCTACCACCTGCCTGATTGAGGCTTCTGCAGCATGCGAAACCGCCCGTTTGGGATCAGCAACCCTGAACAGAAATTGACCGGCATCCTTAACCTTATATTGAACAACAAGGTCTACACTTACAATATTTTCATCGCCCGTAAGCATGAGTGACTCAGAGGGGACTTTCTTATATTGCGCAGAATTTGAAGTACCCCCGGCACGAACAGTTCGAAAACCTAATTCCAAGCGCCTGACCTCTTCCACATTTACCAGGATCACCGTTTGAATAGGCCATGGAAATTTAAATCTTAGTCCAGGTTCGGTAATCTGTGATAATTTTCCAAAGGTTCGAACGACTCCATTTTCCTCTGGATCCACCACATAAAATGGTCCGGCAAAGAAAATCCAGACCAGGATCAATAATAAAACGGGATAGATAAAAGCTTTCATCCCAAAATCAGGGATCTCAACCTCACTATCTCCAATAACGATACGTTTTGCAGCCATAGTTCCTCCTATATAATAGCCTGTGAATATAGAGAGCACTTGAGCGAATGTCAGCTTAATCGGACCTATGCACCTAGTTTTTTTTAAGAAGTTGCCTAAGACCCAACTTATGCAAACCTCAAGTGTTTGCTTCAGATAATGCTGATATTCGCTATAGGATTCTGTAATGCTCATTTATATGTTTAGCTCTTATGAAAAAATTGAATCCACTTTTAAAAGAGATCATTATCCTCGTCGTTATATCAACTGTTTTAGGAATAAGTGCCCAGGCAGTGTTGCCCAATGGGATTAGGTTAATAACAGAAACCACCTTGCTTGGCTCTGATTCCAATACAGTCGTCGTGCCTTCCGTTTCTATTAATCCAGAGGCTAATTCTGATGCTGCTTCAAATATCAGCCTAAGCGAAGTCTACAAGCTCCATCAGAGTGGCGCGGCACTATTTTTTGATGCCCGGGATCCGGACGACTACCTGGAAGGTCACATTCAAAATGCCATCAACCTGCCAGCTCACGCCTTTATGGACTCACTCCCCTATTTGGAATCGCTTGATTTCGATCAATTCATCATCACTTATTGTGATGGGTCGGACTGCAACGCATCCCTGGATCTGGCAGCCGATTTGAAAATGATGGGCTTTACCAGAGTTTCCTTCTTTTTCGGGGGATGGCAGGAATGGCTTGAGGCTGAGTATCCTATTGAAGCTAGTCCGTAATATGGCTACCCTTCTCGCCCAATTGAATGAGTCCAGATATGCAAATATATTCTTGACGCTTCTGCGGATTGGTCTGGGCGCCCTCTTCATTTATGCCAGTCTGGATAAAATCTGGAACCCTGGTTTATTTGCCAAAGTAATCTCTAATTATCGAATTCTGCCGCTGCCCCTGCTCCATTTATCAGCTATCATTCTCCCCTGGCTTGAACTGCTTTGCGGGCTGGCCTTGGTTTTTAATCGCTATGCCCGGGCTGCAAATATTTTGATAGCCGGAATGCTATTTGTATTTATTCTGGCAATAGTTGCTTCAATCTACCGTGGATTAGATTTCAATTGCGGCTGTTTTAAGCTTGAGGCCACGGAGAAAAATATGGGCACCCTGAAAATAATTGAAAATCTTGCTATGCTTGGAATTACGGGTTTGTTGGAGTATCGTTTCCGAATAGGTGGAAATAAATAGGGTGTTTTATACTAAGAACTAGCGGGGATTGATAGGTTCTGCAGCCAGCTCAAGGGGAACCCTAGCCAGAAGTTCGGGTTTCTCAAGATAACGTTTGATATGGTGTGCCAGCATACCACCATGATATCCATCTATAATTCGATGATCAAATGTGCCTGTGAGGGGTAGGATTTTACGGATAGTAATTTCCCCATCACGAACAACTGGTTTTTCTTCCTCTTTGCCCATAATAATAACGGCTGGTAATTTTGATCCGGGAAATAGGGCTGCCATCCCCATGGTTAATCCATGTGAACCTATATTTGAAAGCAAAATAGAGCCAAAAGCGTTGTGTCCAAGACCCATAGATTTTATCTCAAAACCCAGGTTGTTGGTGATAAATCGAATCAAAAGGAAGACCATTCTTCTAAAGGGCCATGGTATGCGCGCCAAAAACGCCTTATTTTCCATAGTATCGTTATCTGATCCACCTCGGGCTTTGGCAGCCTGTTTACGAATGTCATCCCCCACTTCAAAAACGGTTTTTTTATGGGCATCAAATACCTTCACGCTGGACATTTCCCGTCCACCATGCATGTTGACTGCAACGGTCACGATTACTTCGTCGCGCTGAATCACCTTGCCGCGTTTGACAAATCCATTCATTTCGGGGATATCCCAGCCAATGGCTCTCCCAATGGCACTTGCCACCAGGTGGGTCATGGTTATCCGACGGCCCTGACTGCGATTTAGTTTGATCATTTTCCAGGCATCGGTGACATCGATTTCCACCACACCGTAGATCTTACCTTCATTAGGAGCCCCGTAGACGGCGGTTGAGATGGTCCGCCAGGGACTATTTATATTTTTCCCCATGGCGATAAAGATAGGGTAATTCTCAGGACAACCAATTTAAAACAGCCCCCCTTAAAAGCCACAGGGCTGCCGTAAAATTGTTTTGTCTTGGCTGGAAATGGGGTAGTTCCATCAGAATCCATAATGAATACTACCCCATTATTTATTGACAATCAGATTGTATTATCTGGATTAATTACCTATAGAAGATAATAGCTCTTCTATTCCAGCTATTACCAATTCTCCCTCAGCTCCAGCTGCTTTTAATTCTTCAGGCACTGCCTTAATTGCGTTGCCTGTACTTTTTATTGCTTTTAAAGCTTTGGGTGCTTTCATCCCTAAAGTTTTAGCTTCTGCGGGCATTTCTGGCAGGGCTTTCAAGAGTGCTTCAGTATGACTTAGTAGAGATTCGAGACTACTCATAGTTTCTTTCGAAACATTTAATAAATCACTAAGTTTTTCCTTCACGGCGGCAGTAGGATCAACTACTTCCCCTGATGAAAGGCTGTTTTTTGAATTACTAACACCACTAGCGAGTTCATCCTTCATCCAATCAACTGGTCCAATGGGATGTGCGTTTATAGAATTGAGGGTTTCATTGGCCTCTGCGAAATTCTTTTTCATCTCTTGAACCTCTGCCAATAATTTAAAACCATCTTCTACAAAATTATCGATCTTGGTATTTCCTGTAGCGTCTGGCTTATCTAAAGTCTTTTCAGCTGGTGAAGGTGATCCATTCTCAGATTGTGTTTCAACATCAGACTTTGTACCTGCACACGATATTAGACCTATTCCCAGAGCTATTACAATTGCTATTCTTGCTAAACTGATTATGTTTTTCATTTTACTTTCCCCGAATATTAATTAAGAATACTTGAAAAATTCTTGTTAGAATTCGCTACTTGGGCTTTCTATAGAACGCCCTAACCTTTGTCATCAAAATACTTAGTTCAGTGCCATCTAAGCTCCCCCATTTTATTGAATTCAACTATTAAGTGCAATTTCTTATTTCCCGAAGAATACATCCTTGGGAGTTCTAAATCCAAGATATTTTCTCGGCCTATTGATTATCATCCTATCCACACATTCAGAAAGCCCAAATTAACCCCACAACCCGCACAGGGCAACTTCAAATGCAGGGTATGAGCCGGGCTCTTCTGCTTGAACTTTAACACAGTACCTTTATTAGAAAGTCTCTAAAAGTATAATGAAACTCCAAACAATACACTAGAGCCTATGCTTATTTCTGGTGTTTCAATAATTATTCTATCTGTATCAATATTGCCATTGGTGCGTGAGTAAACATCTGTCCTCTCATTTATAAGATGTGAATATCGTAGGTTGCTTCTGTATTCCGCATGTAAACTGATAGACTCTTTTAAAGACCAGTCAACACCAACGATTCCAATCATCCCAAGTTTTAATAACCTTTCTGTGATCTCTGTGGTCACTGAGGGAGGTAAAGAATCCACTGGATAATATTTATCCTTTCTGTTTGAAACATCAATACCAAAAAATGGACCCCCTCCGAAATAGTGACTAAAACCTCGATTGTTTCGTTTGTGCCACAATCTATAAGAACCAAATGTAATTGATAGATTCAGCTGATTTGTACTTATGTTGTTTTTATTGAACTTACAGACACAACATACCGGTAACATACCTTTAGATCGTTAAGCTGCATTTCTTGAGTGTTGCGGGAGTTGGATAGGAAACTTAGTCAAAAAAGAAAGCCCCTGAGTTTTGAGGTCATGGGCTTTTTATGTTCTCACTAATGTAGGGGGACATCTAAATTACTAAGCCTCCCACACAGGATGTATTGAGAGTTTACTTCATAAGCGAGAATCGTTTAACAAATCGATTACCGTTCGCATTTAGCACATAAATGTAAGTGCCAGAGCTCAATGAAGATCCATCGAATTCAATCTGATATAAACCAGCTTGTTGGTAATCATTGACCAGATTTGCGACTACAGCTCCCCGCATGTCATAAACAATAAGGCTCACACTAGCAGCTTCAGGTAATCCGTACCCAATTACAGTTGAAGGATTGAATGGATTGGGATAGTTTTGTTCCAATGATAAGGTGCTAGGAACTATTCCTTCTGCATTACCAGGAATGGGTCTCGGCAAAACATTACCGTTGATACCATCACATCCTGCTATTGGAATTCCAGATTCAGTTAAACCAGTCATGCAAAGCGAAATATCACTGTTTGATACACCCGTGTCTCTGGTACGGAAATGCAGCATGAGGTCGTCATCTCCATCATCATCTACATCTTCGATATGACCATTGTGAGCTGTTTCTGCTTCTCCAGGTCCAAATCTCAATGAACTGACATCGATCGATGTAGCATCAAATGTTTCGTCTGTGAGAATGGCAACAGGGATTACACCATTACTTCTGGGATTGATGTTATTGTTATCATTTCCAGGTTTGATATCAACAATGATTGGGAAGGGTTCTACGGTCACTATTTGGATGGCGGTAGAAAAATTTCCCGATTCATCCGTAGCCGTCCAGGTTACTTCTGTGTCGCCCAAAGGAAATAATGCTGGTGCATCATTTGAAATACTAGGATCAGGATCACAGTCATCACTCGCTGATGCTTCTCCAATAAACCCGCTGAATCCACCCGCTGAATTGGCATATACTACCAGATCATCTGGAACATCAAGTACTGGCGCTTCATAGGATGCAACCACAGAAGCATTATCGAGATGCATGTCAACCGCGACTGTCCGAGAAGATGCATCATTAAAATATATACGAGTGCTAGTCTGATTTGCCACGAACGTGTATGATGCATGTCTCCAATCCCATGCGTCAAGGCTGGCGGTTACCGTCTCAACCAATACAGCTGCTCCGATGTACATCCGAACCCGCATACCGCCAGGTGCCGTGTAACCATGAGCTGCATAGTCGAACTCCACACGATATTCTTGTCCAATTTCAGTATTAACATTCTGCCATACTCGCCCATTAGGGTATCTATTATGCTCGCTAAAGTGCACGATGCCGCCATGAATCCACACATTGCCACCCCTACTCCACGAGCCGTAACCATTGAAGCCACCGTTGGTCACAAGGTTGGCGAAAGTTGGTGCCACCAGCAATAACATCATTACTGAAAAGATTGCAATCTTCATTAAACTTGTCTTTTTTGTCCTCACTGTCTTCTCTCCTTTTGTTTTGTGATGTTCTTTTGAGATTGTTGCTTTTTTAAAAATTCTTTCAAGACCTTTAATTCAGCCTCGGCCTTCTCCACCTTTTGAGGATCTATTTCTTTGCTTAATTGATCATCCATTGTAGAAAATTCATCTTTCCCCTCAAGCCCTTCAGCTGGCTGAACACTGTCCGATTTTTTTTTACTCATTGTGCTGAAAAATTAGTTCAATTGCCCCTTGTACAGGCCTTATGAAAACCTATAACCACCTTAAAAAAACCACTATACCCTATTGGGCTGTCGTTTTGACAGATGGATGAGCTTAAAATTTTGGTGGAATGCTGGGATGAATCGTTGAGCTATGAGGGGTACGAGGGTGTGAGGTGAGCTTATATCTCATTAATGAATTTTAATAAATTTACACCTGAGGGAATATTCAATTTTTTGCGGAG
>JABMPR010000030.1 GCA_013202895.1 bacterium
AAAGTAGATGAGTATGAATTCGAGATCACGTCAAAAGTTAATCCAGGTGATACCATTAGCATCGACTACGGGATAGAAACATTTCAGGATAATGGTGAGAAGGAAGGACATTTCCGTATGTCACACCAATTGTTTAGTTATGGTCCACCAAATTTTAAACATGATGCAGCCATCGTTGAGATTATTTCACCCTCATCAGAAGATAAAAATAGTCGCTTCAATCCCAGTTGTGGAAACCCCAGAATTCTAATTAAAAACTCAGGATCAGCCTCATTAAAACAATTAAACATTAGTTATGGTTTTCAGGGGAAACGAAAAACTAAGTATGTATGGTATGGTGATTTAGAGCTTTTAGAATCAACGATTGTTGATTTACCAGGCATGAGTTGGAAGAAAATGAAAACACCAGGTGTGTTTGAAGTTGATATAAGCTATCCTGGAAAAATGAAAGATGAGAACCCGGACAACAATAAACTCCGCTCAGTTTATATTACTCCCATAAAACTGCCTGGGGAGTTTATATTATCAATTCAGACCAATAATCTAAACCGTGCTAGTGAAAACAGTTATTACATCACTGATTCTCAGGGCATGATATGGTATGATAGTGATGAATTTGAAGATGATCACCATTATCGACTTCCAATAAATTTATCAAAGGGTTGTTACCAATTCAAATTTATGGACAAGATGGAAGACGGGGTTTCTATTCACTGGTGGTTCAGCAATTCTGATCCAGAATTGGTAGGTATCAATGGAAAGGTGCAGATCGAATCTGTTCTGGGAGATACGCTGCTAAGTTTTTCGTCGGATTTTGGGCAGGAGCTTTATCTTAATTTTATTGTTGAGTAAAAATGTTCAACCGCGAACCTTGGAGAACTTATTCCTCAGTGGAAGGTTGAGAGACCAGCTCAAGCAGACGATTCCCTACTTCGTCAACGCTTGACCCATAGGCAATAATACCTTCCGCATGCCCACCCATTATAAGAATATGAGCCTTATGCGCGGAAATTGACAGAATGAGACGCTTCACTTCCAGTGCCATTTCTGGCGTTCCATATGCGATGTGCTCTGCGCTGGTTGGGAGGATATTTTTGTATTTATCCCAGAAATGACCGTAGTGGACATGCATTACGTATTTGGTCTCCGGTAGCGTTCGATAAATAATGCCATGGGTCATGGATTCTGACGAGGGACTTATCAAACCGCTACTCTCTGTAGTGTTCGATTTAATATTAAAATCAGTTACTAAGACATATTCACGATTGGTAAGTACCGCTTGATTGCCAGTGGCAGAACCACTTATAATAAAGGAATTGTTTTTAAAACGTCGGCTGACATTGCCATATCCAATACCCGCATCCGACTGACCAAGTAATCCAATCTTATGTAGCGTACTGCGCCATTGATTTAGTTTATTAATAAAAATACTTTCGGGTGGCTCTTCTCTGGTGAGGAGGTCATTAAATTTAATATAGCCATCATCAATCAAGTTTATGTTTCTCCGGGAATAGTTTAAAGATTGCGTCTTGATTTGGCTCACAAATACCACGCTCTGTTATTAAACCAGTAATCAATCTTGAAGGTGTTATATCGAATGCGAAGTTGCTGGCATTGGACGTTGGAGTTGTAAGTAGGACAGTGGTAAGTTTGTTATGCGCCAGGCCCTGGATAGTTTTGACTTCATCAGCGCCTCTTTCCTCAATGGGTATCTGTAATATCCCATCATGTAGATTCCAATCAAATGTTGAGGAAGGCAGGGCAACATAAAATGGAACATGGGTGTCTTTTGCTGCCAGAGCCTTTAAATAGGTACCAATCTTGTTGGCGACATCACCAGTATAGGTTGTCCGGTCCGAACCGACGAGAACTAGATCTACAAGATTATGTTGCATGAGATGTCCGCCTGCGTTATCGGGAATAATTGTAAAGGGAACACCGTGTTGTTCAAGTTCCCAGGCAGTTAATCGAGCCCCCTGATTTCTAGGTCGTGTTTCATCTACCCACACGTGTATTCTAATTCCAGCATCATGGGCAGCATAGATTGGCGCAGTCGCCGATCCATGATCAACAAAAGCCAACCAGCCTGCATTGCAATGGGTAAGAATATTAATCACCTCTCCATTATTCTGTTTTGCGATATTGTTAATAAGTTCTAAGCCATGAATGCCTATTTGGTAACACGCCTGTGCATCTTCATCGGCGATAGCCTGGGCGATATTTAAAGTATAACTAATCATTTGTTTAACGGTGAGATTGTTGGAAAGCGAGTTGAGTTGTCGCTCAACAGCAGCGGCGAGATTTATGGCGGTGGGACGAGCAGTCTTGAGTTTTAAACCAGCTTGCATAACGTACTTATAGGGATCAGATTTAGAAACAGCTTCAAGTGCAGCCAGATACATACCAAATCCAGCTGCTGCCCCTATTAATCCAGCTCCGCGAACATGCATGTCACGGATAGCGGAAATTACATCATCAACAGTTGTAAGATCTTCTATATTGAATTCGTGGGGCAGATTTCTTTGATCAATTATCTGAACTATCTCTGGATTAGACTTATGGAGCCAGATGGACCTGAAATGTATGCCGTTAACATTCATGAGGCTCGTTATTGATCCAGGGGAAATTCGTTGCCAATGATTTTGTCAGATGTCCCGATTCGGGAGTTAACAAATTTAGCGATCGACGATGAAAGTTCTGAAATGTTTTCGTCAGCCAGTTCGAGAAAAGAAACCAGATCCTGATCGGAATGAATGACTGTTGATAAGCTAGAATCAACCAACTCTATGGCCTCAGCCAGAATATCATATTTTGGACCATGAGAGCAGGGCACATGATAAACCGCTGGCTCTGTGACAGAGTGGACACCTGTGGAAAACCCAGCCCCAACAAAGGCTAAATCTGCATATTTATACAGGTCTGCCAACTGGCCGACACTATTCCAGATGATGATTGGCTCACCCATGAATTGATCAATTTCAGAATGACGAATTGACTTGATTTGATGTCGATAAAATTCGACTTCCCATGGTACAAGATCGCGTTCCATAACCTCATGAGGCACTATGATGTGTCTAAAAGCGTTGCTGGATAGGGATTTAATGATAGCTGCGGTCACAATACCTAAATCCGATTCGACGACAGATCCATATACGATGACTCGCCGGTCAGATATAATATTCGCAGATATCAATTCAGATAAATTGGTTTTGGAGCGTTCGCTTACTTGGTCGAACCGCGAGTCACCAACAACCTCAATCGGACCGTTATAGAGCTTCTCTACAAGCGCTTTGATTGAATCGGAGCCAGTATAGATGTGATCAATATACTGAAAGACACATTTATTAATGCTGCTCATTATTGGTTTTAAGCGGATTGAATCTCTGTATAGGTTCGCGTTCACCAATACATTCCTTACCCGATTCCGATGCAGGGCATATAGCAGGTTGGGCCAGATATCATGGCGAGTATTTATATGCAGATCAGGCTGCAAGGTTTTGATAAATCGGTTAACGCGAAAATAGAGATCCCAGGGCAGAAAACATACACCATCAAAATTGATATTAAGAGATTCCTTGTAATAAATAGTAGCAGATGTGAATGTCTGAAAAATATACACATCAAATTCCCTCAACCTGGAAAGAATAGGCTTTATCTGTTCAAATTCCCCCGCGGAAGCAGCGTGTAGCCATATAACTGGTTTGGGATTGAGTTTTACTTTATCTTTAAACTTTGAGAGACTGCTCTTAATATCGCTCTGGCCTGTAAGACTACCACCAAGTTTATCATTGAAATATGCAATGACCCAGACCACGGGCAAAGCAATGGTTAAAAAAATATTATAGAGAAGGTAAACGAAAAAAGTCATTTATCCTGGGCGGCTATAATAAGATCAGCAAACTCACGAAAGGCACCATCACCGCCTACTCGATCAAGCAAAACATCTGGTTTTAATATATGAAAAGCTGGTGTACTTGCCGGGGTAGCGGTTAACCCGGCAATCTGCATAACAATGTAATCATTAATATCATCACCGATATATGCCACCTCGTCCGGTTTTAGTTTATATTTGTTGAGCAGTTTATCGAAAACCTCTAGTTTGTCTTTGACTCCGACGTGGACATCTTCTAAGTTTAACTTTTTTGCTCTGGCGATCACCGGGGCTGAATCCTCACCACTTATAATAGCTGTAGGTATGCCAATCTTATTTAGCAAATAGGTTCCCATTCCATCATAAGTGTTGAATGCTTTCATAAATTCACCGTCAGCTGTGTAATACATTTTTGCGTCTGTCCAGACACCGTCAATATCAGTGACGACGAGCTTAATTTTCCTGGCTTTTTCTCTTAGAGCATCAGTGATCATTACTTACTCCTGTATGCTTTGGGAATCAAATGATAATATTAGGCCTTGATTACCAATTGATGTCTGCATCCTTTAACACCACATCGGCAGCAATATTGTGGAGAACATGTTTACCAATCAAGTCATTCATGCGGGTAGGGGAGATACCTGTTCCCGGTCCCTTGGTTGTCAGCATGTCACGGCTGATCACCATTCCAGGATTGAGATCAACAGCAGAAACAACACTCTTAGCAAGCTTTCTGAAAACGGGTCCCTCTGAGTCCTGGACTCTTTTATTCCTGCTCCCCAGAGCAAGCTCGATATGCCGAACATCTCGAACAAGTTTTGCAAAGCCACCAGGTTCTAAAGATGCAGCATGATCACCGCCCTTCATGGTGCGATCAAGCGTAAAATGACGTTCTATAATCTTTGCACCCAGAGCAACTGCAGCCGCCGTTATGGCAATTCCAAGTTCATGCCCTGAATAACCGATCACAGATTTGGGGAATTCATTGCGGAATGTGTTTAACACTTCAAGGTTTATTTCTTCAAAAGAAGAGGGATATGTCGAGGTGCACTGAAGAATAGCCAGCTGTGAATTTAAGGGTTGCACAGCATTAACGGCTGTCCGAACCATCCCAATATCTGCCATTCCAGTGGAAAGGATCATGGGCTTGCCTTTCCTGGCAGTATGGGTCAATAATGGAATGTTAGTTAGATCAGCAGAAGCCATTTTGAAGAATGCTATGCCAAGAGTATCAAGGAAATCAATGCTTTCCTCATCCCAACCAGAAGCGGTGAAATCAATATTGCACTCCCTGGCATAGGCCAATAATTCAGCATATTCTGACTCCGTCAATTCTAGAGCACGTTTATGCTCACCGTAGGTCTTGCCAAATGAGTTTCGATTTTCATAAGGCATTTCCAGACCCTCCTGGGTAAGGATGCGCCCAATGCTGCGCTTCTGGAATTTTGCAGCATTGGCACCTGCCGCTGCTGCCGCCTTGATCAATTGCTTGGCTATCTCGACATCGCCCTGGTGATTGATTCCTATTTCAGCAATCACATAGACTGGATAATCAGAGCCGACTGTTTTTGATCCTAATGATATTGTGGACAAATCTTCCTCGCTTCGGTTTTATAATTCAGTTGTTAAAATAGTACAGATATTCCGGTCTACTCAAAAAAAATGAAAATGAAGTGACAGCGCTGAAACGAAAAAGCCAAAACATTTTATTTGCCAAAAGATTTGAACTGTAAAAATGCCGTCTGTAGATAGCTCCTGGAACGCTCCTGGTAGATCTTAAAACGATCATCCGCTTGTGATATCTCTAATTGGGACATGCTTAGAAAATCATCAATCCTGTACAACTTTGATTTTTGACCTAAAAACTCGGTATAAAGAAGATCATTTTCCATAAAGATGAAATAATCATTGGTAATCCGTGAAGCAAAAGCACCATCATTAGCCAAAACATCGCGTCCCATGGCGACAAATTCTTTGGGATACCCTATTATCCCAAGGAGGGTTGGCATGATATCAACCTGACTGACAGGCTTGTCAATTAATCTGGGCGTTTCCAATATTGCCGGTGCATATATCACCAGCGGTATGTGTCCGTTTCTTAAATCTTCAAATTTATCACGGTAAATAGTGAGACCATGATCGGCAACAAACACAAATATTGTGTTATCGAACCAGACACGGGACTGTGCTTTTTGCATGAATTCACCAATTACCAGGTCAACATATGCCATGGTTCGATGGACATTGCCCTTGCGAAAAGTTACATCTGAGAAATCAGGGATGCTCGCTTCATAAACGTCAGGCAATTCCCATGGTTGATGATTGGTGGTGGTAAACAGGGTTAGGTTAAGAGGGTCATCTGTATTATCCAGCAGTTCAAGTGCATAATCAAAAATGTAGTGGTCATAAATACCCCACATGGTACCGGGGAGGGAGGACAGATTTTTACGATCAATTACTGCATCATAGCCGTTTGCAATTGCAAAACCTTGCATGTTGTCAAACTGGCTGTCCCCACCATATAGAAAGGTGCTGTTATATCCAAGTTGTTTGAGGTTTGTCGCCATACATGGAGCCTCTCGACTTGACTCTACCTGGGAGATCAAAGGTAACCCGGGAAGTACAGGCCAGGACATCAGGATTGAACTGATCCCGAAGGCAGATCGACTGCCATTGGCGATGCAGCGCGTAAAGGCAATCCCCTGACTCGCCAGGCTATCCAGAATCGGTGTTACCCGTTTTTCGGCCGGATTTATGTATCCACAGAAGGAAGCAACGTGAGATTCTAGAATGACTGTGACGATATTGGGGGTGATTGAAGGTTTTTCCTTAATTTTTCGTTTCAGCGAATATTCATCAACAAAAAAATCATTGAACCCTGCAATCATCGCTCTCGTTTGTTCAAAGGCCATGTCCTGTGAAAAAAACTGCAGACTTTCGCGGAGGTTTTTCTCTGACGACAGTTCAATGGCAGATCTGCCTAGCAGGAACACACCATTTAGGGCAATCTGATTTGCCAATAAATTATCCGAGAACATGGCATGACCCCAATCAATGGGCCTTTCCTGCCATCCTCCACGAATTGCACTTACCAGGATTATCAAAGATAGAACACCAGCAGCCAGCGTATTGGGCCACCTGGTGTCAGGTCTCATTAATCTTAGGCTTGTTTTCGTGAAGGTTTTATATCCAAGCCAGCCTATCAGACTTATTCCAAGTGTGATGATTATGATTGGATATTCCTGCCAGAGATAGAGAATGCTTTCTTCCCTGACCACATTAGCCTGGAGCAGTAAAAGATTTAGATGGGTATTGAATTCTTCAAAAAAGAAGATATCTATCGCTGACAGGTATGAAATGATGATTGTGAGCAGACTGAAATACCAGATCGATATTTTGGAGTAGATGGATTGTCCCCGGGGAGGTAGATTCCAAAAAATAGACAGGAAAATGGGAAGAATCAGATAGGCAGCAACAACAGCATCCAGCCTCAAGCCAATGTAAAAGGATTTCAGGTAAACCAGCCAATTAGATCCTTCCAGAACTGGAATTTGGTATAAGAAAAACACAAAACGCCAAAAAGTGAATAAGAGCATCAAGTAAATAAAACCCCACCACAGGCGTAGAAAAGAACCTGGAGGAGAAAGGATAAACTTTTTCAGATTGGAGAGCTTATCCAAGTTTTGCAGCCATGTTTTCCAGTAATTGAAAATCCATTTCGGTATCGATTTCAAGGCTGTATTCCCCGGGAAAAATGGTATACCCGATGGATCCACCAAGACGGTTCCCAGTATTTTTAAAATGAGCTGAGGTGAAAATGTAAAGCGAGCCGTTTTCAATATATCGAAGATCGTTACTGTCAATTTCTTGGCGGCGTGGGCGATTTAAAAAGTCGTACTCCGCCTTTGCCTGTATCCCTTCCAATGACCAGAAGAAGCGGTGAGTTGGAGAGATGCTTAATAGCGAATCAAATCGATTTTCCACGAAATGGCTTAAGGCTTTATCAAGTGATCTGACTGGCCTTAAAGGACTGGTTGCCTGGAGTAAAACAACAATATCAGGTTTTAAATCCCGCTCAGCCCACCACTCAAAGGCGTGCGCAAGCGCAGATTCTGTTGTGGCAGAATCTCCTGAAATGCCTGCTGGCCTTTCGATGACTTCTGCTCCTGACTGGATTGATACACTGGCGATCTCAGAGTCATCAGTTGTGACAAAAGTCCTTGATACCTGCTTTGATGAAGCGGAATACTCTATGGAGTGAGCCAATAAAGGTTTCCCTAAAAAAGATTTCAGGTTTTTTCGAGGCACACCCTTAGAGCCGCCACGAGCTGGGATAATGCAGAAAATTTTCATCCACCAATATAGAAAGATGGATGCCTAACACAGACCACAATTTGAGTTCTATAAGTTTCCGCTTCACTCGCAGCGCTGTCATGAAAAGCATTGGTTTTTCTGGGTAATTCAGGGACAAGAATTGAATAAGACTGTATGTCGATATACTGATTTTCGATTATGTTCGCCGCCATGGATCGGATGGTGTTAATCGTACTGATATTTGGGCTCCTGGGTGTGAGTTTTGGTGCTCCTCTGGCAAGATTTGTACCTGAGTTGGCTGCTATCACCATCGCTTTTTGGCGCATGGCAGGTGCTTCTGGTCTTCTCTGGGGCTACACAGCAGTAAAGCGGCAGGGTTCCCTTGATCGATCAAAATTTCTATCCATTGTTATCGCAGGTATCTTTCTGGCCCTCCATTTTGCATGTTTCTATTCCGCAGTGAAGTTGGCGCCGATTGCCAATGCTACACTATTCGCCACCCTGGCTCCTATATTCACCCTTATCTATGAACGATTCGTATTAAAACGTAAGCTCCCTACAGGTGCACTTGTTGGATTATGGTTGGCTATTGGTGGTGCAGTGGTTGTCCAGGGAACGGGTTTGAAAATTGGTCCAGAAGAAACATTGGGGAATCTTTATGCACTGGCCAGTTCTGTTTTTATGTCCGTTGTTCTCATTATTGCCGAAAGAATTCGCAGTACGACGAGTAACACCCAATATACTCGTTGGCTATATCTCTTTGCAGCCCTGACACTTGGTGTTATTGCCTTGAGTACAGGTATTGACCTGAGATTTAGCTTACCTGATGCAAAATGGTTGCTGGGTCTGGCGATTATACCGACCCTGATTGGTCATAACAGCATGAGCTACGCTGTAAAGTATTTGCGCCCCACTATTGTGGGATCAATGCCTTTTGGAGAGCCAATTCTGGCAACATTGCTTGCCTGGGTCTTATTTGGAGAAGGGGTTGGGATGCATGTTGTCATAGGTGGTGGAATAACACTGACGGGTCTTGTGATTCTCACTTTGAAGCGCAACTAGTTTACGACTTTAATCGTTTTAATTTCCCCATATTAAGCAAGTCTTCAACAAAGGTTTTCTCGGCACCCACATCGTGTTTGGCAGCTTTTTTAATAATCCCCCTATCCTTAAGCCAGCGATTGAAGGGATGATCAAAGTAATGTGATGTTGATCCAACAAAAAAGTCAAAACCATGCAGCGTTATATCCAGGCCCAAGAGATAAAAGAAATATATGCTAAAAAATCCAGTCGTTGGTCGTTCTAAACCACAGGTCTGTTCCATTTCCTGCATGGCTGCCAGTGGCAACATTGTATAAGTTGAAGTGCCCAGGCGTTTTTTTATCCGATCATGAATAGCATCGCCCTTGTGATGAAGAACAAGAGAAGGGATCATGACCAATATATTGTTTGGAATCGGGATTCTCTTTTTTAACCCCTGATTAGCTCCATTGACCCAGATATCGGTTCTTGATCCAACTTTGGATTCCATTCCCTGGGTGACATAATTGTTGATCCGGATAACCCGATCAAAATTATCGATATCTTCACCTAGGTCGTCCTGGGCTGCGCTGGATCCATTGCCCACAATCAGAAGAGATTCATTCTCTAATGACTTGTAAGACTCTGGAAGAATATGCAAATTTAAAACTGACATAATTTATTCGGGTTGGTAAATTGAGCCATCGTCCAAGGCAACATTCCATTCTTTTACAGGAGTCCGCCAATCTTTTCCGTATTTAACCTCGATGAATTTCTCCGGATTAGATGGGACAGGAACGGTTGCGCCATAAAATGTCAGATCTTCTGTGGTGTCGAAGAACTCTTTGCGATGAAATGCATTGCGGTCCCATACAACATATTTATAAACCAGCTCATCTGTGTCTGGAAGCCGTCCTTCATAATATACAAATAGATCGAGACACAACGCTTTACGGGGTAAAAGATTTTTTCGAGGGAAAATTTTCAAAACTCGATAGTTTCCCAATTGCCAGATTTTTTCTGTCTTTGGAAAAGTACGTACGCTGACATGGAAGTGACGTTTTAGTCTGCGGATCAAAGTCTTCATCTGGGCTTCAGATTTATAAATCATCCCAAAATCAAGATCATGATCCCATGGAATAAGTTTTTGGTCTCTCAAAGCACCCAGAAGTGTACCGCCTTCAATCCAAAAATTAATTCCAGCTTCATTCATTACAGCCACACTGTCGTGCATAAAGCGAACCGCCTTTTTCTCAGATTCAGAATCAAATGAAATTTCATGCTTCTGGTAAAAACCAGCCAGCAATTCCCGAGTATAATTTTTGATGAAACTTTCATAATTATGGGGAACAGAAACATTGGTCTCATTAAGGGCTAAAAATTGTAGACGTTCTTTGTCAAGATCCCTGGTCGAAAAGAAAGTGTCATGACCTCCAAGAAATGCGATGTATCCCTTATCAACAGACTTCAGGGGTGTTACACTGATAAAGGTTGGGCTTTTTGAAAAGGGACTGGGTTTATAGCGAAGTTTGTAAAACAGATGTCCCTGCATAAACTTGGGTTTTATTACTATCCCCTTAAAAAGCAGTCTTAAAGCAAGTATCAATATTTTACCGAGATTGGTAGGGAAGAGATATAAACGCAGATTATGTGTGTATTTAAACAGATTCTTCTCGGAGAAACCAATTAAGGATTCAGCCCCCAGAGTATAGTCAATCCTGGTTTTCTCGAGGACTTTCAGAACATTTTCAAAGAAATTACTCACGCCTTATCCAGCTCCTTATTTGCCTTCTCAAGATCTTCAGTAAAATCTACTTCAATGCACAGGACGTCCGAGACATCAATGGGAAAGATTTTGAGTTTGCGTTCAATTGCCAACTCAATCCCACGTTCAAAGTAATCATCATTTTCACAACGTTCCAGCATCTCGATAAAAAGCGGGATGTCTTTGGCGATAACTTTGTTCACACCAACAGATTCACCCAGAGCATTTAAAACTGTCTTGGAGACTTCTTTGATGGAGCCATCTGCGTTTATCGTATACTTGACTTCCTCCTCGCCCACAGAGGCCCTGTTTACAGCCATGCAGGAGGTGTCGGCATCAATCAGCCGCACAAGCACTTGAGGATCAAACACAACATCTCCATTGAGCCAGATGACATCATCATTCCCTACTTTTTTTAGAGCTTTTAGCAGGCTTATAGAGGTGTTGGTTTGATCATAAACATTATTGAACACATATGTTAGATCAGCAAATTCTTCCATGATGAGATCTTTTTTAAAGCCAATTACTACCAGGATATCATCCACAGAAATATATTGACTAAGATATTTGACCTGTCGCTCCATGATCATTTCACCATTTGATAACAGCGTGAGGGGTTTAGGTCGGGGGTTACCAAGTCTTGAACCTATTCCGGCTGCCAGGATTATTGCTCTCACAGATACACCTCGAATTTAATAATACACCAGAGGGACTGGCGTGGTTCATACATCATCCGTTCTCCGAATTTTCAATCATTGCGTATATAGTAATGCCAACCATAGAGACAAGAGATTCTAACATTTATTAATCGGTGAATTGGATGACAGATTTATTGCTTAAATATTGTTCAATCATCCATGAAATCCGTTGACTTGATTTACCATCAGCCTTCCAGCAACTCTGCTTTGCCCAGAAATCACGTTCTCGCTTAAATTTTTCCGGATGCTTAAGAGCATCTGCAATCATTTCCTTTAATTCGCTGGTTTCAGCTGTATGTCCCATAATCCAATCCTCATCAATATATGGTATTTTAAAGGGACGTAAACTGCGATCAGTACGTTGTTCTACTTCAAGAATATCAGCCGATACCCAGGTACCAGATGATCTTTTATCTGGTTCAGGAAAACAACCCGGATAGCGAAGTAATTTGAGTTGTACAACAGGCTTATCCAGAATTGAAGCTTCAGCAAGTACAGATGAAATATCGCTAACTACAACATCTGCCAGATGCAAAAACTGGTTAATATTTCCTGCTCCCGGTCGGATTGCCCCATACTTTTTTGCATAGGAATAATCTGCGGAATGGGGGACGATGATCAGGTTGCTGAGACCTGAGAGATGTTTGACATTATGTATCCCCGCCTCGGAATTCTTTTTTCCACCCCAGGATGGCGCGAAAAGTACAATCGGTTTATCTGAATTTAAGGAGAACTGTTTACACAGATCGTCACGGTCGATTTTCAGGCTAACCAGATTGTCTACTTTGGGATATCCCCCCAGGAGACCGCGGTCGAACTCAGGATTAATGGCTTCCATTTTCCGTTTGAAAACCTCTCCAGGGTAAAAAAGCAGGGCGGCTCGTTGAAAGAAATCATATTTGTAGGTATAATATTTCATGGGGCTGAGCCCATGTTCTATATAAATAAATTCGCCCTTCCAACCACATTTTTCCAGCCGCACCAATGGCTTATCATGGGCTATCACGATCGTGGCTGAAATGGTTTTTAATAGGGCTCGGTTCCTGAAGCAATGCCGGTGGACTCTGGTCAGGCGTACTTGCCAACCCTCCTGCTTCATAAAGCTATACAATGGTTGAAGGCTGGCAAATCCCTTTATGGTTGAATAGACAAGATCTAGAGTACGAGTCATGCTTTTACACTGATTCTATAAAACAGGGCTTAAACCTGTTTTGATCTAAGAAGGATTTCAAGACTCTCAATATCGTTGGAGCGAGTGATTTTCATTGTCTCAGACGCCCCTAAAATAAACCCAAGGTTTACATCTGGGATAGCCCGCTTCACCAGACCTATTTCATCTGTGTCGACCTTCCCAGACGCGTGAGCTCGGCGCAAAATGTCAATTGGGAAACACTGGGGGGTCTGAATAATTCTGAGATCTGCCCGATCTAGATTCTGGAAGTCTTCTCCCAGAATTCGAACCATTGAATCTATTGGATTGATGGCCGGAGCTACCCCGTCAAAGCTTTCCAATTTACGGAGACAATCATCAATGACCCTTACCGGGACCAGAGGTCTTGCAGCATCATGAACCAGGACGAATTTTGTATCCCGTGGACAAGCCATTAAGCCATTGTAAACTGAGTCCTGACGTGTTGCACCTCCCAAGACAACCTGACAATCAGGATATTTTGATTTAACATGATCCAGAAAAGTTTCGGAAGTCACAATTACAACATCACTTACCTGTGGATGATCTAGAAAAGTCATGACAGAATAGCTCAGGATCTCGCGACCGTTCAATTGCATAAATTGCTTGGGTATATCAGATCCCAGTCTACTGCCATTTCCGGCAGCAACGATAATGGCTGTATTTCCTTCTGCCTGCATATCCTTTAACATAGTTGAGAAGTATTGCGATTACAATTTTACGATTGGTTCCCAGGCACCAGCTGATAATCTTTTAATGTTTGTAAATGTCATAAACAAACATCAATTGCCAGGTGTTGATAATAATAGAGTTATTAATAAATACTTTGACAAATATTGATTGGATATTGATATATTGCTGACCATTATTGAACCATGATGAAAAAAAATATCTTCACTCCGCCCACTTCAGTCGAAAGTCACTTCCTTAAGCTTTCAAAGCTGGATTTTCGCTACGATCCTGATGAAAAGATTCCCATTGTCGAAGTAAACAACTTCCCTCGTTTGGGACAACTAACCGCTTTGAGGTTTTTAGAATGGGTGCAGGCGAATCCAGCGGGTGTTGTATCACTTCCCACAGGGAAGACACCAGAATATTTCATTCGCTATGTTCAACACTATTTATCGACCTGGAAGGATAAACAGACCAGGCAGTTATTAGAAAAAGTTGGACTCGACCAGGGCGATAAACCAAGTTTAGCTGATCTACGATTCGTTCAGATCGATGAATTTTTCCCTATTCTGCCAACACAGCATAATAGTTTTTATGATTACGTAATGAAGTATTACATCCAGGGGTTTGGAATCAGGGAAGACCGAGCTCAACTCATAGATGCTACTACAATTGACTTTCCGCTAGCCAAGAGTTTTCAGGATATATTCCCAGACCTCGAGGTAGATTTAAGTTTACGTTTCAGACAACCTAAAAGCGAACAAGGTCGACTTCAGAAAGAAGCTATTGAGCGGGTAGACGAATATTGTACCGATTATGAGCGACGGATTCGAGAAAAAGGTGGCATTGGATTTTTTCTGGGTGGCATAGGACCTGATGGTCATATAGCCTTTAACGTTCGCGGTTCCGATTACTTTTCTACGACACGGCTTACGTCAACAAATTTTGAAACTCAAGCAGCTGCAGCTACAGATCTTGGTGGAATCGAAGTCGCTCAAAAACGCTTGGTAATCACCATTGGTCTGCAGACAATTACCTATAATCCGAATGCAACCTGTCTAATTTTTGCAGCAGGAGAAGCCAAAGCAAAAATTGTTGCCGAAGCAGTTCAGGAAGATGCTGCCAACATACATCCGGCAGGTGCGTTGCATTCTTTACCCAATGCTCGTTTTTACATCACTTCAGGAGCAGCAGCCTTTCTCGAGAGTCGAGAAATACATGCAATGAACACAGTTGAAACCATATCTGAAAACCTGGTGGACCAGCATTTGATAACGCTTTGTATGCGTTCAGGGAAATCCATTCAGAAGATTTCAGAAGAACAAGTCGCTGAGAAACGGGTTCCGTCAACAGCTCTGTCTAGAAGTAAAAACTCACTCCCTGAAATAAAACAGCGCATTTTTGAACGACTCCGTACAAATCTAGAGCGAGGCTTAGCCCAGATTGAAAACGATGTATTTTTCCATACCGCCCCACACCATGATGATATCATGCTGGGCTATCTTGCCCACATAGTTCATTTAGTCAGGACGCCTCGTAATGAACATCACTTCGCCTACATGACCAGCGGCTTTAACGCCGTTACCAATGAATTCGTAAAAAATCAAATCCTGCATGCTCTGGCTTACATGAAAACAGATCAATACCTTCGCCTTAAAAACGAGGGGTATTTTGATGCAGAATACAAAATGGGTGCCCAACGTGACATTTATACATATCTAGATGGAATTGCCAGCCACAGCCGGGAGCACAAGTATAAAGGATCCTCCAGACGTCTAATCCGCAATCTCCTGATCTTATACCCGGAACAGAATCTTGAGACTCTTCCAGCTCAAATGTATGAATTAATGGATTATTTAGATTCTCGATATCCCGGTCAAAAAGATGATCCCCTGATGCAGAATCTGAAGGGGAGAATTCGGGAGTGGGAAGCTGACCTGGTCTGGGCAAATTATGGCACACCCATCGATAATGTTCACCACTTTCGTCTGGGTTTTTATAAGGGAGATATTTTTACCGAAGAACCAACCATGGATAGAGATGTGCAACCCATCCTGCAGTATATGGAAAAAATTCGACCAACCGTGGTAACCCTGGCTTTAGATCCTGAAGCCAGTGGTCCTGACACGCATTACAAGGTTATGCAGGCCATTGCAGCAGCTATTCGACTATACAAGGAAAAGTTTCCAGAGGCACCGCTGCGAGTATGGGGTTATCGGAATGTCTGGTTTAAATTTCAACCCACAGACGCCAATATTTTTGTCCCAGTGTCGGTTAACTCAATGGCAATTATGGAGGACACTTTCCGCCAGTGTTTCCAATCGCAAGTTGATGCTCCTTTCCCCAGCTTTGAATACAATGGACCCTTCTCTGGATTAGCACAGGCCATTCAAGTACAACAACACCAGGATATGAAACGAGTTATGGGAAGAGATTTCTGGTATGGTAATGAACATCCACGCATCCGTGCTGCACGTGGACTGGTTTATCTTAAGGAAATGGAGCTAGATGAATTTTATACTAGGGCTCGGGAATTACAGAAAGTGACCGAGTCTCAAGCCTGATTCTAGTGTGAGTTAAGGGTCTTAAGCTGTTCCTTATACATTCCACGCAGGGTCATAAACACTTCATTATATAGGCCTGATCTAAAATCTGGAAAAGTATTCTCTAAAGCACGAAATTGACCATTCTCAAAAATAAGGGTCGGGTCAGCATAGATTCCCTGATCTAAATATATCTTTTGCCCATTGTACTTGGCTGAAGCCAGAAGCATTTTGTGATAATCTAAATAACCGATATCAAGATTCACTTTTCGGGACGCATCAACCTGCAGCAAATCCTCAATTTCATTACACTTTATTTTCAGGCCAGCCAAGTCACCCGGACTTTTCAATTTCTTAAAACTAAAAAAGAGGCGAAAAAGCGGTCGCCCCATTTCTTCATCATAATAGGAGCTGACTTCAAAGGGAAAAGATTTGCTGTAGAAGTCAATCTCCCCAATTGACTCTGCGCAAAGGTATTGCGCCTTTTCTAATAACTCGGCATCAGAATACAATGCCCCAATGAAGTATTTTACAGATTGTGGATGTTCAGCTTTCATGTCTCATTTACCGCTGCTGCAATAAGAAGCGCGCTTCTTCCAGTTTTTCCAGTGGGATTGAAAAGCGCTCTTTGATCAGTTTTTCAGCCAGATCCATTTGTCTGATCTTTTGAATTTGGTCGGGTCTGGTGATTTTTACAAAATCCCCTTGAATAAACAGCATTTCGTCGCCTCTCACCTGAGTCAGCGTGAGATTATCCATTCCCGGCTGATTAAATGAATCACTCCAAAACTGTGCAAACTCAGAAAGCGGAATAACCTCATCAACAAATCGATATCGTCGAACACTTTGTCCCTGGCGAAAGGTATATAAAGCATAGCTTTCAGACTCCTCCAGGAAGCGCAATTGCAAACCCGTCTCGGCTGAAAGGTGAGCATGTACCGTTTCTTCAGTCATTGGCAGAGGTGTGAAAATCATATAGCCGGGATCCACCAGAAAGTGGCGACCTGCGAAATTAATCCTGATGGCTGAATGGTTGTTTTTCCCCCAATTTAGCTGACAGATTAAGGGCTTCACTTCATAACCGAGAATAGTATATATCCCCGTGAGGAAATAGGTCAATGAAAAACAGGTTCCCCCGAGATGCCAGGCAAAATGATCCTCAGTCAACTCATCTGGTAAGCGAAACAGTAATTCCCCCCCCCTTTGTTCACGCTTAATTATTTTGCTGATGTTTTCATAGGGTAAACGACTAAAGTATCTAGAAACAGCTGCGATATGATCCAACGAAGGTATAAGCCCGCTAAAATTAAAATCGCTGAGGAAACGCAAGGTTTCCTTTTCAAAAACACCAGGATCCGGTAGATTGATTACAGTCTCCTCAATAAGCATGTCCCAAAGTGATATATTTCCTGTTTACAAACAAGCAGAGAAGTGCTAAACATTTTGGAGTTCGTTCGACCGGACTATATTGCACTCAAGCGAAAAAAGGGAAGATTCCATTGGATGCAGTATTAAAACAGAAGCGTGGGCACTCGTTTATAGATTTTACAGAAGCTGATTTGTCCATTCAAAGAGAAGGTGAACTAAACGATTTGTTAAGTTTATGCCACTATCATGATTCGGATTTTATTTTAATTGATGCTGCAAATCTTTCAGATGAGTTTTTCAATTTGCGTTCTGGTCTGGCTGGTGCAGCCATGCAAAAATTTGCAAATTACCAGGTACGGGTGGCTGTGCTTCTCCCCGAAAACGCGGAACACAGTGAACGATTCAAAGAATTGATGTATGAAATGAACGGAAGTAACCATTTCCGCTTCTATCGCCATCGAGAGGAAGCAGAAAACTGGTTGATTTCAAGAAGAGCTGGATCGACGAGATGATTTCCACTTTCCTTCTAATCTGCTTCTATTTCGGCATGCCGGTGATCATTCTCTGGTCATGCCATCGCTTTCCACTGGTCAATAAAGTTGGAGCTGTAATTTTAGCATATCTATTAGGGATATTACTGGGCAACAGCCAGTTGCTACCAGAAGGTGTCCTAGATTTGCAGGACACGCTGAGTGGTGTCACGGTTGCCCTGGCTCTGCCCTTACTGCTTTTTTCCCTGGATGTCCGTTCTTGGATAAATTCTGCCGGTAAAGCTATTCTGTCCATGTTAGGAGCGACAGTTCTGGTGGTATTTGTAGCCGGATTTGGATCGTGGCTCATTCGCTATGGGGTGGAGGATGCCTGGCAATTTGGCGGGATGGCTATCGGCTTATACACTGGAGGAACCCCAAATCTTGCCGCCATCAAAACAGCCTTAAATGTAGATGCAACTCAGTTCATCATGATGCATACTTATGATGCCCTAAATGGCATTATTTATCTAGTCTTTGTGATGACGATTGGTCAAAAAATCTTCAATAAAGTACTACCAAAATATCAGAAATTTGAAAGCACTTCATTTCACAAGCTGGAAAGTGAAGACATCCATAGTTATGCGGGGATTTTTAAAGCAAAGATAATATGGGGCTTATTGGCTGCTCTTGGCGTCTCTCTGCTTATCCTTGGATGTAGTTTTGGTTTATCACAACTCATTCCAGAAGAATATGCTACCGCAACTATTATGCTGCTGATTACCAGCCTGGGAATCGGCTTATCTTTTGTTCATAAGGTTCGAACCATATCAATGACTTTTCAATTCGGGATGTACATCATCCTGGTGTTCAGTTTGATTGTGGGTTCCATGGCAAATCTTGAGCAATTGGTGAATATCAACTGGTCTGTGATGTTCTTTGTGAATTTTGTCGTATTTGGCACCATGTTACTGCATGCAATATTCTGCAGGGTTTTCAAGATTGACACCGACACCTTCCTGATTACTTCAGTGGCCGCAGTTTGTTCGCCTCCATTTGTTCCTGTGGTAGCAAAAGCCTTGAATAATAAAGAGGTGATTTTGTCTGGTTTGACAACCGGGATCATTGGCTATGCTATTGGGAATTACTTAGGGATTCTTTTTGCTTATGTTTTTAGAGCCTATCTTTTTTAGGAAATGACATGAAATCGATAATTATTGGAATTGCTGGTGGAACTGGATCTGGTAAAACTACGATTGCGAAGAATATAGCCAAGGCCTACGGGCCGGGAGAGGTCGTGCGACTTGACCTTGATTCTTATTATCGAGATCTTTCTGATCTAACTCGCAAAGAGCGAGAGGTGGTAAATTTTGATCATCCTTCATCTCTGGAAGTCGGGCTGCTGATAAAACATCTCGAAGCCCTCTGCCGGGGAGAAACTGTTCAGGTGCCCATTTACAATTTTGCCACGCATAACCGGGCGAGGGAATCACGTCGTGTTGAAGCTCATAAAGTCATCATTGTTGAAGGCATAATGGCGCTTAATTTTCCGGAATTAACAGAAAAAATGGATGTAAAGCTGTATGTAGATACGCCCTCGGATATTCGTTTTATCCGGCGCTTAAAGCGGGATCTGATTGAGCGTGGACGCTCGATCGATTCTATAATTGAGCAATATCGGGAGACGGTACGCCCCATGCATTATCAGTTTGTAGAACCGAATAAATATCTGGCAGATGTTATTATTCCTGAAGGAGGGAAGAACAGGGTGGCAGTGGATCTGATCAAAGCAAAAATCAATGCTGTCCTGGAAGGGAAACATGACTAGAGTCTCTGACCGAAAGATCGAACTTCGAGAAATGGATAAAACGAATTACCGTGAGGTATTCAATTTGAAGGTCAGCGATGATCAAACCCAGTTTGTAGCTGCTAATACTCACTCCCTGGCCCAGGCGCTTTTTCCCAAAGAAGCCTGGTATCGTGGTATCTATGCTGGCGATACTGCAGTTGGATTTGTTATGTTGGAGCTAAATTATTCAAAACCAGAATACTATCTGTGGCGATTTACGATCGATAAAAAAATCTCAGGGAAAGGGCTATGGAACCCAGGCAATGATTCAAGTTATTGAGTATGTGAAAACCCTGCCCCGTGCAACTGAGTTTTTTTTGAGCTTTATGCCTGGAAAAGGCAATCCTCAGGGATTTTACTCAAAACTTGGATTTGAAGAGACAGGTGATATGGAAGACGGTGAGATTATCATGAGGTTAAGTTTTGGCTAAGCTGGTTGAAAGATGAAATATCTGTCCATACATAAGGTTTTTCGGTGGAATCAGCCTGCTAGAAAACTATAATACGCAAAATTTATGAGATATACATATTACAGGGACAAATTAAAGCCGACCAAGGGCAATAGTAATATTCTTAAACTCTTCTTGATGGTGTCAATTCTAGTCGTCCTGGTGGTTTGGGTTGTCATTTGGAACAATGCCAACACATACGAGCCGGAAGTCTTTTCAGAGCAAGCCTTTTATGAAGGTTATTTTACCTTAAATACAAGATTGGATCAAACTTTGACCAGACGTTTCCCCAGTCTGGAATATGTCGAAGGCCGCTTGAGCAACGATGGTATGGGTACCCGAATCTTTTATATTCAGGATCGAAAGAAAATTCGGGCAAATGATATTGAAAAGTTGTTGGTCAGCACGCTTGGAGGATTTGGCTTCCAGGTAAAGCAGACGGCCGATACTGATGAGTATTGGGAATTTCAGGTTGCTAGTGATTCAACGGTTTGGTCGGTGTATCGATTTGAATATCCACTGGAGAAGGCAGCGCCGGCTTCCATACTTCCTGCTGATATCGCCAAGGTGACTAAAAGACCTCAGTTGGCTATTATCATTGATGATTTTGGCTATTCCATGAACGAAACGATCAATGGGTTTATAGCCATGCAAGGTACATATACCGCAGCTGTAATTCCTGGCCGACCCTATTCCACGCAGGTAGATGAACGCTTGAACAGCCATAGAATCCAGACCCTGATCCATATGCCTATGGTCACGGTGACCAATACTACCAGTGAGCCAGATTACGCTTTGTCCGAAGATCTCAGTGATGGTGAAATTGAACGACGATTAAAAAAGGCACGTAAGGATGTCCCCAAAGCGCTTGGGATGAATAATCATCAGGGGAGCGGTGGTAGCCAGAGCCGAAAAGTGATGATCGCTGTCATAGATTTTCTGGCAGACCAGAAAATGTTCTTTATCGATAGTCGAACTATTGCTGCTTCCGTTGGTGAAACAGTGGCTAAAGAGCGATCGCTTCCAACGAATAGCAGGGACGTTTTTCTAGATGAAGTGGATGATCCTGAAGCCATTGCCGGAGAATTGTTTCGCCTGGCTCGCATTGCCAAGGAGCATGGAGAAGCGATTGGAATTGGGCATTGTAGACCCAACACATTAACAACTATGAAAAAGTATCTTCCTGCCCTGGCTGAGGCGGGATTTGACCTAGTGCCGGTCTCCAAACTGGTTCGCTGATCAAAAAAAAATAGATTATACGAGGAAATTATGGCTCAAATGGAACTCAACCTGGATAGTTTTGTAAGTCTTAGACAGCAACTTAAACTTGATGGACTGACCCTACCGGGAATCGTTACGATTGCAGGGCTTTCAGGGGTTGATGGATTCAGTCTCACTTTTGAGGGACGTTCACCTTCTTTTACAGAAAAAGATCTGGAACTGGCTATTGCTTCTGCAATGAGTACTCGATTTGCTCTGAGAATCCCACCGAGGGCAGAATTACTGCAACTGGCCCTAACCCTACCCATTTCTCAAGTCACTTTTTCTGCAGATAAGCTTTTTGAAGACTACGGTGCCGATCTGGAATCTTTCATTCCCCAACTTAAGGACGCTGGCAAACTGATCTCATTTCGGCTGGATCCCGATATTAGTTTACTAAAAAAGGCTTATCGTTTGCAAGCTGATGTGGTTGAGTTAAACGTCTATCATTATACAGAAAGTGCCAGTGCCGCCGGCCAGGTTGAAGCTCAGGAGCAAGTAGCGCTTATGGCTCGGACTGCCGAAAAAAATGGAATTGGAGTAGCGGTTCATGGGGGAATTACCTATCAGAATGTAACACCTCTGGTGAGTATTGAAACCGTTGAAAATGTGGTTGTTGGTCGCAGCATTATCGAGCGTTCAATTTTTGTCGGTTTGGAGACAGCTATTCGTGATTTCAAAGCCCAGGTTCAATGAGTTCACTGATTACCCAGATTACTAGATCCGGCCAGGTGGAGAGTTTCCATGTAGGCTATGGGGTGATTGTTGATTCAACCGGGCAAATTGTAAAATCTTATGGTGACCCTCACTATTCTACATATGTTCGATCCTCCGCCAAACCATTGCAGGCGATGGCCGTTTTAAGATCAGGGGCTTATGACGATTTTCAATACACTCCTGAAGAGCTAGCCGTTATTTGTTCTTCACATAGCGGTGAGAAAATTCATACTGATACAGTTTCACAGGTGTTCTCCAAAGCTGGTATTGGACCAAGTCTACTGGCTTGTGGTATACATCCTCCAATCGATCGGAAGCGAGAGAAAACTTTAGAATCGCAAGGGATTGCACCCGGTCAGATCCATAACAACTGTTCTGGAAAACATGCCGGGATGTTGTCTACCTGTGTACAATTGGGCTATGCACCTGAAAATTATCTGGATCATGAGCATCCCGTGCAGAGCTATATCTATGAGATTGTCAAGGAATTTGCCTCCGAAGCCACCATTCATCGCGGTGTAGATGGTTGCTCGGCACCGGTCTTTTATTTACCGCTTTCAAAGGTAGCTCTGGCTTTTGCCCGTATTAGTCTCAGGGATTCTAAAGAATGCCGGCAAATTTTTGATGCCATGAGTACCCATCCCTATCTTGTGGGAGGAAATGGGCGTTTTGATACCACACTAATGGAGTGCTATCCAGGTTCAATTATGTCAAAAGGGGGTGCTGAAGCAGTCTCTGCAGCTGGCTTCATCATGCCAGATGGCAGTGTCTATGGATTGGCAGTAAAGGTACTGGATGGAAACTATAGAGCCATTGGTCAAATGGTACTCACAATGCTTGAAGATATTGGATTTGTCAAGCAACCGCTTTCAGAAAAGCTCAACAAATGGTGGAATCCAGAGCTAAAGAACCACGCCAAACGTATCGTGGGAACCACCCGCACACTAACATCTGTAGAACTATAAGGATCATCCAGTCAATGCCAAAGAATAGAGCCTCCTGGGATAATTACTTCATGAAAATAGCAGAAGATGTGGCCACCAGGTCTACTTGTGATCGAAAATTTGTCGGCGCCGTAATCGTGAGAGACAAGATGATATTGTCGACGGGGTACAATGGATCCATCCGAGGACTGCCTCATTGTAATGAGGTGGATCATGAGATGGAGAATGGGCATTGTGTGCGGACTGTGCATGCTGAAGCTAATGCCATTGTACAGGCTGCTCGGAATGGTGTAACCATCAACGAGTCAGATATTTATGTAACGGCCAGCCCTTGTTACAATTGTTTCAAACTGATTGCCAATTCTGGTATAAAGCGCATTTTTTATGGTGAATTATATAGAGATGAGCGAATTAAAAACCATGCTAAAGAGGCCGGGATTGAGCTGATTCACCTGGCTGAATAAATCTGTCCCCCACGAAATCAGGAATTACAAATGGAATTTAGAAAATTCGGATTGCAGGCAATCGAGCTATTTTGTATCTCGCTGATACTTGGATCCTGTGTGGGAAGCCAGTCGGTAAAAGCACCTGAAATAGCGATACTGGAACAACACCTCAAGGATTTGACGACTTCATTTCATGGGGATGTTGGAATCTTTGTAAAACACCTGGGCACGGGTCAGGAAATTGCTATAAATGCGGATTCAATTTTCCCCACTGCCAGCATGATCAAGGTTCCAATTTTGTTAAGCTTGTTCTCCCGGATTGAGCAGGGGGCTTTAGATTACGATTCAACCCTAATCTGGTTACCCGAAATTGTTGACTATCCTCCAGGGGGCATGCTAAGTTCATTCAAAGACAGTTCAAGCATTTCACTAACAAAATTGATTTCACTGATGATCACCTATAGTGACAATCATGCCAGCCTCTGGTGTCAGGAACTGGCAGGTGGTGGCACGGCAATCAATGCGTGGCTGGCGGAAAATAACTTTCAAAATACCCACATGAATTCCCGTACTGCTGGCAGAACAGATGACTGGGAGATATATGGTTGGGGACAAACTACGCCTAGAGAAATGGCTGGGTTGGTCAGAATGATTCACGAAAATAAAGCGGTATCCCCCTGGGCTTGTGAAGAAATGTACCGCTATCTTACCCGCATCTTTTGGGATGAGGAGGCCCTCTCTCAAATTCCTCGGACAGTACAGGTTGCATCCAAGCAAGGGGCGGTAAATGACTCACGTTCAGAGGTCGTTCTGGTGAATGCTCCAAAGGGTGAATATGTGTTTTGTGTGATCACCAACAACCAGGAGGATCAATCCTGGGAAGCGGATAATGAGGGTTTTGTGCTAATCAGGGATGTATCCAGGTTGCTTTGGGATACCTGGGAGATTACAACCCAGCGTTAATGATTGGGAAATGGAGAACCACAGATGTCCCAAGGTCTAGATTTTCATCCATGAAGATCAGATTGAAATCACCGAAAACATTCTTGGAAAGTCTCAAATTTTTAGCCCCTACAAACCAACCCATACTCCGAGAATCAGGTCCCATGGAACCAAGTCCAAGTTGAAACCGTGGACCTTTTCGGCTAGTATGACCTATGTTCATATGAATTCCCATGGCTCCAGGTTGAATGTAGTATCTATCATTTGCACCAATTTCTAGAAATAATATTTGGGGACCTAGCCTTAAGTGTATTACACCTAACCCGGCAGATGGACTGTTTAATTGAATATCAATAGAATCTGGGATTGAGGAAAAGTTCATCCCTGGACCAATGCCGGCACCTAGATATTTTTTCTCAAAACCAATACTGCTTAGCCAAGTCAAAAGTCGAAGAGTACCCTCATATTGCCCATCCTTTTTATAATCAGTGTATAAAAAATCTAATCTGGTATTCAGATAGGTATAGTTGTGTTCCTTTGTTCTGATCTCCTTTTCAATTCCAGCTACGAATGCATAAGTCTCCAAATTTCGAGTATAGGCATCACCTCCACATGTAGATACCTGAAAAGATTGGTTCGCATAACTGCTGCCAAAAAAATAATCAGTGCGATTACTCTGTATGTCCTTTACAGCTGAAGTGTAACCCAGAGAATCTATCTGGGGAGAAAGTGGCTGAGACTGCAAAATTGAATTGATCCTCACATATTGATTGAAGGTCAAATTCTCAGCACCCATTCTAATGAGCTTGTTGTTATGCTCATTGATCCCATACAACCATTTCGTCCTATTGAGTAGCGGTGTCATTGTACCATCTGGAGTGAGGAATTGGGCACTTGTGTTAAAGAGTAGTAAAAGTGTCAGAGTACCCCAGGCGATTCGGGAGGATTCACGATGTTGTTTCCTCTTTGAAATGAGAAAATGAAGTACCTGTTGATAAATGGTGAAAGACAAGAGAATGAGTAATAGAACCACTTGAATCCGCTGGAAATAGTTTGATAGTAAACAGGTTCCGAAAATGAAAGTAATCATAAGAAGATTCTGAAGCCGAACACCTCCAGACACAGTTATTGTGTTATCACTCGAAGTTGTTTTTGGGTGTATGTATACATATCGTGTAATACCGAGCGCTGTCAGACTCATGCATAATAAGAATATTTGAAATACTGAAAGTAGTACCCAATAGATTTCGCTCCACCAGACATTGCTCATGTCACGGAAAAATTCAAGGCCGAAACGCAGGAGAAAGTAACTGCTGATAAAGCCAGCCAACAAGACCCTTCCTGCGATCTGCTTTCTATGTAAAACCAAGACAAGGGGTAATGCAAAACACAGCAAAAAAATTGATTCATAGAGTTGGATTGCGTGTATTGCAAGGCTCGCATTATTGATCTGGGTAATTTGTCCTGAATGCAAGTGAAGCCAATGAGCCAGGTTTCCGGCTGAATAGGTTATGCCCCACGGAAGATCAGTTACTGACCCGAAACAACAGCCTGAAAAAAGGCAACCCAAGCGTCCCAGACCAATAAAAACAATCATATAAAGTGTAAAGTAATAAGCTGCCGAGTGTGAGAATCGAATCAAAGTCTTGGTGAGCAGATATATGAGCATACCGCCAAGCAAAGCCCCCATAATACTTGGTAGCAGAATGGTTCCGATGCCCGTCCCAAAAGCAAAGGCAGTTACGAGTAAGGACCATTGGGTACGATCCCATCCTCGGCGAAAGCCGAGCAAAAGCAACAGTGTGGTGGAAAATAACAGGTTTAACCATCCGAATACGAACTAGGATTGGGAAGCAGAACCAAACAATTGTTGAAGGCTGTATAAATTCATAATATTACTTGAAATGCGTACTGAATATTGTCAATAATTCAAATATTTCAAGATAAAAATAATCCACCCCCAATGAGGACTAAACAAATCTATGTCTACATCACATCTATCCTGTGAAATTTCCCGATACAGAAGTTTAGATAATCCGTTGACAGGCGTGGGGGTGCCATCTATATTCGCGGGCTTTTTATAAGGAGAGAAATCAATGTACGCGATTATTCAAATTGCAGGGAAACAGTTCAAGGTGAAACCTGGCATGGTCCTGAACGTTCCGACTCTCGATGTTGAACCTGGTAAGAAGGTTGATGTCGAGCGCGTACTGGCTTACTCTGACGGAGAAAATCTTGAGGTCGGCACTCCGGAGCTGACCAATGTTGCCATAGATGGAACAGTTGTGACGCATGGCCGCGCGAAAAAGATCATCGTTTTCAAAAAGAAACGCCGCAAGGGGTACCAGAAGAAACAAGGACATCGCCAGGGTTTTACACAAATCAAGGTAGAAGGTATTGCACCTGTAAAACCTGCCGCCAAGAAACCAGCAGTCAAGGCTGACGCTGAAGTGAAAACTGAGAACAAGCCTGCTGTCAAGAAAACCTCGGCCGCCAAGAAACCAGCAGCCAAAACAGCCGCAAAGAAGCCTGCAGCCCCAAAAGTTGCGACAAAACCTGCAGCTAAGAAAACTGCCGCTAAACCAGCTGCAAAAAAGGCAGTCGCCAAGAAGCCCGCAGCTAAAAAAGCCCCTGGGGCTGACAAAGGAGAATAACCATGGCTCATAAAAAAGGTGTTGGTAGCTCCAAAAATGG
>JABMPR010000031.1 GCA_013202895.1 bacterium
GATTGGGAGTAATAAACGTAGGCGTAATATTCTGGAATTTAGCTTGCCAGAATTTAGATGGAAGCAGCTTACAGCCAGATTGGGACTCAGAAACCTGGGAGTATCCTATTGGTTACCAAGAATCAATCTGAACTATCAATTAGGATCGTTTGAGATAAATTATAAAACACAACAACTGATTAGTGACGGAACCGGAAACCCTCATTTTGTTGTGACCACGGTAAATCATTTTCAAACTTCATATAAGGTCTCCCCCTTTGAGCTACAGGTGGATTATTGGCTGGCGGAACAGAACCGGCAAAAGCTTTCCGGTTCAAGCGGTCAAGCAATATTTAATTTACCCTGGATGATGCAGATCAAGTTTGGTGGGTCGCAGGTAAGTGGAGAGACAGACTGGATCTGGTCTGACAAGCAGCTAAATTGGGAGATTGAGCAAGGAGTTGTGCTTTTTGATAAAGCTCTATATGCTCATTTGAAGATCTGGGGGCGGCATCTTATCCAGCCCAGAAAGGGATTACTAAACTCGGATTTGCTCCTGGCTCAACCCATCCCGGATTCACAACCGTCAGACGAGAACCTGCATTTGTTGAATTACACAATTTATGGGCAAGTCAGTACACTGATACTAGCCTACACTGACAGCAATATCCTTCAGGATCCGCTCTGGCTCCAATCCTCAAATGTGAGCTGGGATTCAGAATATAGTATTATGACAAATCAGTTGCCCCAATCAAGATTTCGATATCTTTCATTAATCTGGGTTTTCGATAACTAATTTATGTGAGTCCATAATGAGCTTGCTCTGTGTCATATTTGACAAAAACTATTCAAGTACACCAGTAAACTCAGCTTTTTTTGTCAGCAGTGTGCTTGATAACAAATATTTTGGTCACCGCATACACCTAAAAGCTAGACATCATTAAATCGGAAATGGAGTAAACTATTCAGTGATCTTAACCTTTTCACGAGTATGCATATCTAAGTGCCAGTAATGAGAGAAGATTCAGATATTTTGCTCTTTGAAAAGGTACAGAGCCGAGATTCCCAGGCTTTTGACCAGTTCGTCCGTGAATATTCACCAGGCCTATACAGTTTTATTCTTCGATTGGTTTCTAATACTGAAGACGGACAGGATATACTTCAAGATACTTTTGTAAGGGTTTGGGAGAAAAGCCAGCAGTTTAGCGGAAAATCAAGTGTTAAAACATGGGTTTACCGGATTGCTATTAATTTATGCTATAGCCATTTGAAACGGCGACAGCGTTGGTCCTCAATGTTTCTTGAGGACATGAGAGCATTGATCTCAGGATCAGATCCGGCAAAAGATGTGGAGCAAAATTTCCAGTCGGAATTATTACAAAAAAGCCTGGTAACGCTTACTCCACGTCAGCGGTCGGTGGTGATTGCCAGGATATATCAGGATTTGCCATTTGCGCAAATCTCCGAAGCTGTGGGATGTTCGGTAAATGCGGCAAAAGTACATTTTCATGAGGGAAAAAAACGAATAGAGGCTTTTATGAAAGCACGGGTAGGCGAAGATGGATGAGATAGAAAATTTCCTTAAAGGGGAGTTGAACAAAAATAGATCCAACGAAGATCTGGATGTTGAATCCATGCTGGGTGAAATCCATTCAAAGATTCATAGACGGTCTAATCGGCGCAAAGCAATCTATTCCAGTCCTGTGATTGCTTTATTAGTAATGATGGTTTTCGCCATAATACCCCGCAATGGTGGGGAGCAGTCAGATCCAGGGAAGGAATTACTCATGGCTGGCTGGGAAGATTCATGGACTGAAAGCCAATCCACAGGACTTGAAGAAACTGAGGATATTCTCTTTTACGAGCAAAGTTTAGACTATGTGATTGATGAACAATATTTCTCATATATAGATGAGGGTGAGGAACTTCTGGATGATGAAGATCTCGAAGCATTTAGAAACTATTTGGAGGAGGTATAACATGCCCAATAAAGCATTAATCCTTTTATTAATTTTCTGGGGACTTTCACTGGGGCAAAGTCCGCCACCTGGTGAGGGAAAAAATCATCAGAATATGGAAGCTATCCGAGTCTGGAAACTGACGGAAACCTTAGAGCTTACTGAGGATCAGGTAAATAAATTCCTGCCTTTGATCAACATTCATGAACGCAAAATACGAGCGGTTCAAAAAGAAATCGATGAGCTCTCGAACCAGGCTGGCGAACTACGAGCAAAGGGCGATATATCTCAAAAAGATGCGGACAGATTGATAAAGCTTTATTCTGATAAGATGGATGAAATTCACAAGATCAAATACGATTTTATGAAATCATTGCCTAAACATCTGAGTCCTGAGCAACAACTTGTCTATTTGGGGTTCGAGGCTCGATTCAGAAAAGATCTCAAACAATATATGAAGGATCGCAGAGGAGATAGAACTCGTGATCGACGCGCTGAAAGACCATAATTATCTATTGAATTAGGAGAAACTAACATGCAAATCAAATCAATTGTAATCTTGACTCTCATTGCCCTGGCTGCAATCTGGTCATGTGATGTCACTGAAACCGATGAACAGGGAGCTATCGAGGATGCCATTTTGGCTCTGATTGCTGCCGACGACAGCACTTACGCTATTGAGGGTATGGATAATATCGATGATGAAGATTATTCATTGGTTAAGGCGTCAAATAGCGATGTCTCTGGAGTTACCGCCATGGAAGTGACAGTACTGGATTCAGACTACGTCTGGCGCTTTGGTCGAAGCGGAATGAATAATGAACGTGGCATTACTATAGAGATTGAGGATGACACCTCCGCCATTGCTTTGATTACTCATCACATCACTGGAACATTTCATGCAAGACAATTTGAACGAGTCTGGACCAGCGATACAACATCTGTCCGTGGTGATTCGGTCCAATTCAGTCAAAAATCTATAGACCAGACCATTAATCGGCGCGTGATCTTCAGACTTTTTGTCTCACCTGCAGGTGAGGAAAGGTGGAAACGGACTGCTATGACCCTGGCATATGGCAGCTCAGGCGAGGTTTTAAACATTGAAGCAGTGGAATGGGTTGCTGAGGATTCAGTCAGTGTATTAACCGATTTTGAGAATGTTTTTTATGGGCACGATAATCCTCTGGCTTTTGCCATCATGGGTGCAAATCGGATAAACACAATTGTGAGCAATGAGTTGGAAGGTGATTCTGAGCTTGTCGTAGGACGCTTTGGTTTTCATCCAAGAGTTCATGGTCCTGGATTCCGCAATCGTATCCGATTCCATTATGACGAGACTCTGGATACTGGTGATAAAGTCTATACCCGTGGCATACCGGTGGTAGATCATTTGAATCGACATTTCAAGGGCTTTATCGAAGTCACAGATCAACGGACGCTATTTGACCATGATTATGAGATGTACACCTCAGCTACAGTGGGTTTTGTCTATAAGATGAGAAACCATGTAAGAGATTAGTGGTTAATTGATATAAATAAAAAAGGCTGGGATATTCCCAGCCTTTTTTATTTATCTAGAATTGTGCGAGCTAAAAATGTAGACTACTGTTCCAGGCAAATCCCATTCCCGTGGCATTTGAATTCAAACCATTGATAAAGGATAGCGCGAGCCCCGTATCCACGGAACCGAAATGAAATCCAGTTCCAAAGCTGTGGATGGGATCGCCAAAAATGGTTTGTTTCTCATAGCTGAAATCCCAAAAAGAGCTAGCATAGAGATTCACCTGATAATTGAATTCCATATTGGCGCTATATTCAAACCAGTCTTCATCTATGAGCGCTTTTTCAATACCAACACCAATCAGCACTCTGGGGTGGGGTTGATAAATGGCCGAAATATTAAAGACAGTCGGCACTGAAATACTGAAGTCTTTTTCCGTCCCGAGTTCTTTCGTTTCTGATTTTTGAAATTCCTCCATATAAAGCTCCATCGTATCAAGTGCATCTTCGTCGGGAGCTGGCATCCGTTGTTCGAATTTCCACTCTTTATGGATTACTTTCGACCACTTGTAAGTGGCTCCAATATTTCTTAAGTAGAGTTGGATTTCAACTTCCTGATTGAGACGTGGCTGAAGATCAAGAATCAATCCTAAATCAATCCCAAAACTCAAGTTCGAAAGTGACTCAGTCGCTTTGAAGTCCTCAGTGACCAGGTTGTCAAGGTGTCCTTCCAGCCCAGCATCAACATACCAACCTTCACCTGAGCCAGTTACGATTACAGAATCCTGTGTGAGGAGAATAGTAAAATCGTCACTAACAGTTTTCATATAAAAAGCGGCTTCGTATACGTTCAAGCTCGCACCTATCTTAGCCATGCCATATGGTGTTTTAACAGGGTAGGCATATGAGAGGGAAGTCTTACTGGCAAGTGGGATGGCTTCAATTTCTAAACCAGCATTTTCAATTGGTTCTGTCAGATAAATATCCTGCCATGGCATACCAATGAGACTACCGGGCATGATCATTTTAATATGTGATTTGGCAGAGAAATTTAGTCCAAATGAGCCGATTCTAAATCCGATCAATGAATTGAAATCGGGGCTAAAGTTAAGGGCGATATCCTCATTCACAAAGGTTGCCCGAAAATCACTTTTCTTATCATCATCCCAAACGCCACCTACAGTAAGCCATTTTTTATACCAACCTGGTGTCAAAAGTGAGTTATGAAAATTAAAATTGAAGTCAGGAATAATATTCCAGCTGGTATGAGTGCTGTAATCCCTTCCCAAGTTTGCAGGGTTGGAAAAGAGCTTATCCATGGAGCGGAAGTGTTTCTTTCTAATATCAAGCGTAGCGAAACGAGATTCTGGCATAGGTGAATCAACAGCGATTGCTATAGAGTCAGCCGTAACCGCCAGTGTATCCTGTGGCATATCAACTGCCATATATTCTGTACCCGACAGGCTGCGCAGATAACTATCAAATGCGCGGGCTAGCTCCTGGGCTGGTGCATCAAGAATAACGACTTTAGAAATGGTGTTATAAATACGGAAATCACTGCTATCAGTGTTAGTTACAACAACAAAATCCACACCGACACTATCCGTTGCCAGCAAATGGCAAATAATATCAAGACAGTCATTGGCTTTGATCGCGATGAGAGTTGCATCCTCAATCGTGACATAATCCAGGCTGTCAAAACTTAGACCATCCAGACCATCGTTGGTCCAGTATAGGGCACCGTCATTCATTAAGGCCGCAATAGTTACAGGATCAGGTTCCCTTGAAACCAAAATCATTTCGGGCTCTACGACCTCCAGGGTATCATCCTGAACCAGGGCCGAGCTATCGACAACTGCAGAATCTAGAACAACTTCCTCCACAGCTGATGACTCAGTCTCAACAATTTCTTCTTCTGGAGTGCTACTGGAATCGGGGGTTTCTAATACTGTCTCCGGTATGTCTACCTCATTTTGCTCGGTCTCAGTACTGTCCGTTTGAGCAATTAACAAACCAGTTAAGGAGAGAACGAGAAGAATATAATTCAGCGTTTTCATCAGAATTCCTCCCCTTCAATAGTGTAAGTGGCGCTTCCCCAGACCCTCACCGATAAGGAATCAGTTGTGAAAAATCGGGATGGAACATTAACCCCATCAATCGTTCGCCCTAAAAGTTGAACTTCCGGTTTGAGGAATAATTTATCCTTGAAGAGATTAATTTTTTCTTCAGAAAGAATAATCTCCTGGTCTCCAGTTTGCGTTTCCGGTGTGGCATTCTCAAGGGGCAGTAATATTAGGGAAAGGAGGGTATCTGGTATATCGGCATTTCCGGCGGCTATGGTTAGGCTATCAAAGGTCATACTATCGTCACTTGCCAATACAACGACGGTTGCACCAAATTCGAAAAGATTGAGGACGTCAGCAAATAGCACGAATTCATTAACACTTAGCCCTTCGTCTTCAGGAATTATTGTATCCACACTGGTAACATCCATATCAAGAAATGGAGGATCATCGATAATCAGGGAGAGGGGCACATTGATGTACATGACAGGGTTCATTTCGTCAATGTTTGTAATCGTACTTACTGAGTCTCCACCACCAATTCTAGCTTGACCGCTAGACACTATTGTGGCTGGGTGGTTATTTAATATTTCTGTTGCATCAATATGAACAAAATCATTATCGGCTGATAAGTATTGATCTACCATGATGATCGGCAACACATCATTTCCCGAAGAATCTCGCCCAAAAAGTTCAAGTAATAATCTGATGGGAACATCAAAGTTACTCTGGAAATCTATATCAATGTTCACCTGTTCGAATTCAAGATCTGCCACCATATCCGGCATGGATATGCTTTGTTCGGATTCCTCTATAACTAAAGTATCTAGCTCAATAAATCCGGTGACACTTTCCATTGAAAGTCCAGTGAGATTGACATCAATTGAGATTGACTCACCAAAGCCAAGGGTCATTTCATCAGCTTTATCTAACGACACTGCAGACACATAATGTATTTCCTGATCGAAATCAGGATTTACATCATAAAAAACCAATTTATAGTCAGAAAGATCAATGGAATCAACCTGAGCAGCGTCAGTATTTAGCAAATCGAGAGACATCGACAAAGACTCTCCATCACCATCAATTATTTCATCGATCTGAAAATCAACATGAGCAAGGACGCCGATTTGGTTGATCATTGTCAAATATAATTTACCAGTATCAAAGATGGCTTCGGTAAGTTTTGTACCCTCATCTAAAACGATCTCACTTGAATCCACCATCGCATCTTGTGAGAAGTGTCCGGTAGCGGAGGAAAATTTCATATCGGAGACATCAATATTAACAATGATTGAGTCAACAAGACTATAGTTACCAGTTTCACCACTGTTGGTAATTACCTGAGTTGTGTAGTTAAGGATTTGTGCTGAAGTATCTGGATATTCATAGTCAAGAAATGATAGAGTGTATTCTGAAAGTGGTATTTCGATATTATTCTCCACCGGGTTTCCAGATTCGACAGTGAAGGTAGTATCTAATGGGAGACCATCCTGATCAAGCAGCTCCTCAATCTGAAGGCTGATAATTGGTAGACCGCCAGATCCAGGTTGATTGATCTGATTATCGATATTAATCGTTAATGCTCCTTCTGAAATATCGGCCTCTATAATCTTCGACTCAGATGAAATACTAATCTCTCCAGAGTCTGCGATGCTTTGAGATTCTATTTTTCCTATTATACTATTGAAAAACAAGCTATCTACTTCATTAAGTCCATAGAGTAGGATACTCACATCTATCTTATCAGTTTCAGCTAATAGTATTTTATCGTCACCGGAATCCAGGGTTCTAATTATATAATTATAATTAACCTGTTGTGCTGCTTCCGTCATTACGAGACTATATCCAGAAATTGGAAATGTATATGTAATAGAATCACTGGCAGGAATGTCAAGACTGTCTAGAAATCCGCTTTCTAAGGGGTCTTCCAGAGTAGGAATTTCCAGAACTAACTTTGAGTCAACAGCCATATCGCGATTATCTATTATTATTGCCATCGTACCAGTTTTTATCTCGGCTCTTTCGATTATGTTCTCAGATGGAGCCAGGGGGATGTTGCCTTCCAGTGAAATAGTCTGCGATGGAATTTTTGCTGTTGCACTGCTTACTACCATACCCGAACCACCAATCTCCACATTAAAGCTCGAGTTAAGAGCAGCTTGATTTACCGGAATTTCTTCTCCTTGAGAGCCTATTGTTTCACCAGTGATATATAACAAAATATTACCTGGAAGGGTCATCCCAGAGAGATTCAATTCTTCTGTTCTACTACTTGAATCGGGGATTGGTATTGTCCAGGACACAAAGCCGCCTGGAACATCTATTGTATCGACCCCAACCACTTGTCTGAGTTGAATATTAAGGGGTGATCCCAAGGGAATAACTAAGTAATTGTTAATTGTGATTTCCAATATTCCTGAGGTAAAAGTTGCAGTATCAAAAGCTGAGAACGTAAATGGTTTTATTACTGGAATTAGGGTAACAGGATCAATAGCGGTTGTGTCACCTTCCAAAAGGTCGATTCCAGGCACTATTTCAATCATTGTAATTGGTGAAGTAGTGGTCGGTTCGATTGGGTTAAGCGTTATGGGGCCTAGTGTTGAATGTTTATCTGTTCTCATCGAATCCACACCAACCGGATCAAATCCACTGGCTTGATTGATTTGGGATCCAGTGACCGACACATCATCAACAGATTGTTCAAAATTTTTATGGATATCGTCAAAAACCAGTTGATCTCCAACGGCTTGCGAATCCATAACGGTGGTGTCGGCATATGCGTAGATAGTATCGTCTAATCCATACAGCTGTTGCCTTATGTTTTCCTGGTCTTTGAGGGTCTCCAAATTTACGCTGGTACGGATGAGGGGAAACTCAACCTTGTTGGTCCAGGTAGGCAGCTTAGGTTCCTGCAAAAGATCACAGGCTGCTAAAGCAAGAACTGCTAGAATAGGACCTGCAAATTGGATATTTCGGATGGTTGGCGGTCGAATCATTCAAACCTCGGCTTTTGCTGTTCATTAAAATGCATTATAATTCCCCAATTACTCAGGCTGATTGTCTCATAACACGGTTATTAGCCATGTCTTACCTCCGAATCTAAACCGCATTCAGCCCTCTCAGTAATAAATATTTCCTGTGCTAGTTTTAAGGTGAGAAAAGGGTACAATAGTGGTCCAATTCAAGCTACAAATAGAATGGCGTTAAATCATTAATAACAAAGAATAAGGTAGATTAATTCTCAAACTGGTATTGATATTTTATTACTGCAAATTTATATCCTTATGTGAGAAATATCACAAACTTTTTCTCAGCTCAATATTGAAATGTGCCATAAATTATCCTGATTAGTTAAATATTTTTTTAATAGTAAGGATTGTATTTAACGCTAATTTATCCACTGCAAATGATTCATAATTTTCAGGCGAGGTGACTTAGGAAATTATGTCAGTAGTCAAAAATCAGATATTAATTGGAACTTCGGGTTTTTCATATCCTGACTGGCAGGGAGTGTTCTATCCACCGGAAATCAGAAAAGAAAAGTGGCTGGAATACTATTCCACGCATTTCAATTTCTGTGAGCTGAATTTCAGTTATTATCGTATGCCTCAGGAAAAGCAGCTGGAAAAATACCTGGAGTATCCTTTAAAATACTCCATCAAGGGTCATAAATCGTTGACCCACGATCGCATCGAAAATAAAAGCGCCAGACAAGATTTTGCCAGGGCGGTTAGAATATTGCAGGAGGATGACCATCTCGCCGCTGTTCTGCTTCAGTTTCCCTATTCATTTGCCTATACACCACCCAATCGAAAATATTTATTTGAACTTCTGGAAGATCTCACACCCTTACCGCTGGTGGTAGAGTTTCGACATCCAATTTGGATAAAGGAATCGGTATTTGAGTGGCTCAAAAAACGAGGATGGGGCATATCCATGTTAGATTCACCTCAATTGTCAGGCGGTATGCCACCATTCGAAAAAGTTACATCTGACATAGCCTATTTGCGATTTCATGGACGCAATGCGGAAAATTGGTGGAATGGGGATAATGTGAGTCGTTATGACTATGAATATAGCCCGACCGAATTGGAGGAATGGCTACCTCGCATCACTGAAATGGCCCGAGTGGCACAAACGACCTATATTTCTTTCAATAATCATGCCCGGGGACAGGCTATTAAAAATGCCAATCAATTATCAAGTATATTACATAAAGCAAATTTAGTTTAGGATATTTAAGGCATGAATGATTTAATTCAAAATGCAATCGTTTCGCAAAAAATTGAAGTTGCTCCAGGATTAATCATTCTGAGGATCGTTCCAGATGGGTGGGATTTGCCGGATTATAAGTCGGGACAATTTACCGTCCTGGGCTTGCCTGGAACAGCCAAAAGGCACCCATTTTCTGATCAAGAGCCAGAATTAGCTGACCCAAATAAACTGATCCGCAGAGCCTATTCTGTTTCTTCAGCTTCTATCAACAAAGAATATATCGAATTCTATATAACCATGGTACGTTCCGGAGCCTTAACACCACGCATATTTGCATTATCACCGGGGGACAGGATCTTTCTTTCAAAAAAATATTCAGGCGTTTTTACGCTTGAAATGACCGGGGCTGATTCAAATCTAATCCTACTGGGAACAGGCACTGGTCTGGCACCGTATATGAGCATGCTGCGAAATGATTTACCCTGCAATACCAAGCGCAAGTACATAGTCGTTCATGGGGCCAGGCATAGCTGGGACCTGGGGTATCGCTCTGAGTTGATCACAATTTCAAATGTTTGTCGCAACTTCACCTATATACCTGCTATCACACGTCCGGATGAGGAGCATACCCCATGGCGAGGGGAGTCAGGCTATATCCAGAGTTTGTGGGACCAAGACTTAATTCAGGCAAAAACAGGGTTGGTTCCCACTCCGGAAAACTCTCATATTTTTCTGTGCGGAAATCCCAGCATGATTGATACCATGGTCAGCACTCTCGAATCACAAGGGTTCAATGAACACAGTAAAAAATCACCTGGGAATATTCACCTCGAACGATATTGGTAGCTGAGGGTCAAAAATCTTAGACTAAAGTATTATTCCTTAAAATATTACTGCTCCATCTGAGTGTAATCCAACTCTGATCCCAGAGCACTATGGGGAATAAGGTAGACTGCCAGGGTGATAACCGCAGCAGAGATGATCCATATTTTTGCATTCCCCGTCTTTTTTTGTCTCCAGACAGCTAATACCCATGCCAGAAAGGCTACTGCTGTTTTGTTGTCAGTCAGGTCATGTCCCCACGGCCATCCTGTCCAATATGCATCAAAGGCGAATTTCTGAACAATGGGACCTAGAATTAAACCACCCAGCATTAAAAATAGACCTGTCAGAAGGCTATACCTCAGGGCAAACGGACTTTCTACATAGGCAGCCAACCCAGTTCTGGAAGCCATTAGCATGGCAGTGAACATAAAAAGAATATGGGGGAAAAGAATCGAAGCAGGAACCGCTCCCTTGAAACGAATTATTATTGGCTCCTCAGTAATACTAACAGACTTCCCGGATGCTGGAGCAAGAAGCACCTGATAGATGATTTTCCCGGCTGGTGGCTGAGAGGGCAAATGGGCTACCCATTTTCCATTCATCTTCATAAAAGGGGAGAGCCGCCATTCATCATTACTCTTATACCTTTTCCATTTCAGAGAGGGATTTAGTCCTGGCTTAGACATATTCAGTTCCACTTCAGCATTCGTTCCTGTGTTTTGTGAAGTTGGGAAATGATAACTAATCGTTATTCCTTCTAACACATTTTTACCATTTACAGGATGAGTAGGGCCAGTCATTCTCTGCCAGGCAACTGATGAAAGTGTAATTATTATGGCCAGTGCCCAGAGTAATAAAGCTTGATTTTTAGTATTCTCAGACATATTCACTCCTTATAATTGGACAATAAGAATAAGTTTCTTATCGCCCCGCATGACTTCTACGGTGATGCGTTCTCCAATTTTTACATCAGCCATGCGGCCCATATAGTCGTAGACATTTTTAATCGACTTACCTTCGAGGGATATCATAACATCCCCCTTTTGCATGCCAGCGAAAGCAGCTGGACCACCTGGTACAACCCCACCTAAAAGAAAACCATTGGCGTCAGCTGCCGCAAAATCAGGTATGATTCCCATTTTTACTTTTCCCCGCTTACCACCTTGGGGGGGAGACTTCGGACCAGCTTCTTGAAATTCAAAGGTCTGCTCCATGGAGGCGATCTCCTTGATAAGATCAAAAGCAAAATCAGCAATGACTTTCTCACCAGCAACATTTATGGTTTCAACGTCATCTTCTGGTGTATGGTATTCCTCGGTTATTCCAGTAAAGAAAAAGAAAACTGGAATATCCTCGATATAGAAAGATGAATGATCAGAGGGTCCATAACCATCTGGTGTGGTTGAAAGTTTAAGATCACGCCCTTCAGCCAGCTGTCTGAGAAAATCTTCTATACCCTTGCCTGTGCCGGTGCCTCCTATGGTGAGTGAATGGGTTTCTGGATTCATTCGTCCGACCATATCAAGATTAAACATCTGTTTGACCTGTTTGAGATCTACGAGGGCATTGCTAGTAAAAAATTTGGAGCCCAGTATGCCCATTTCCTCCGCACCGAAAGTCATTATCAGAATGCTGCGTTTGAGGGGTACTTTGCTCAATGCCAGACGTTCAGCTATCTCCAGGACAGCCGCTACTCCTGAGGCATTGTCATCAGCACCGTTATGAATAGCAATGGAATCCGGTTTACGCGACCCAGAGCCTTTGCCACCCCAACCCAGATGATCATGATGGGCACCGATAATAATGTATTCTTCCTTCAATACAGGATCACTTCCCGGGAGCAGGGCGACCACATTTTGTGTTGTTACTTCCTGTTGAACAATTTCGGTGGTTACTGCAAGGCTGATATCCACTGCAAAACTCTGTGGCTGGAGTTGGCCATCAATGATTGCCTCCAGTGTATCAATGGTCATGCCTGATTCTGACAATAATTGGTCGGCTAATTCACGTTTAACATGAATCACCGGTAGTGCTGCCTGGGAGAAATTACGCTCGATGTGTAGATCCATAAGTTCATCCTTGGCGTCAAATTTCGAGCCGCTTACAAAAACCACTCCCTGGGCACCGCTATCGCGAGCCAGGAGCAGTTTATGGCGGAGAGAGGATACCTCATCGTATTTGCTGTGGGAAGCTTCATTTTCAGGATTACCTCTCAGGATCATCACCCACTTGTCTTGCACATCCTGTCCGCTAAGGTCATTCCACTGCATAGTATCATTTTCTATCTGGAAACCATAACCTAGAAAAACAAGACCCGCATCCAGTGTCGTGTTGGCTGAGAATACCAGAGGTGTATAATTCTCACCAGGGACAGCTTCCAATCCCGCAGCGATCAGACTATTGTTAGGTCCCAGATTTACTGAGGTCACGACGTCAAAATACTGATATCCATCTTCGCCGAGAGTGGTTAGCCCCACTTGCTTAAAATGCTCCAAAATATAAGCGGCTGCTTGTTTGCTCTGAGGAGTTCCAGGCTTACGCCCCTCCAAAGAATCAGACGCCAAAAATGCAATGTGATCGTAGATCTCCCGCTCGGTGATGGTTGCCTGTTTGGTTTGCATAGGAATAGCGCACTGCCAGATTAAAAGACTGGCGATGATAAGACTTGAGTATTTCATGAGTTTCCTTTGATTGATATAAATATTCACGGATCAGATTATAAGAAGCACTGAAGAGTTATCAACCCTTATTATATGCGAGGGGAAAGAGTGCTGTATAAGCTGTCATGAGTATTCAAGCGGGGTGATTGTTTAAACTTCTATTGTGCTGTGTCTGGAAAGCAATAGATTGGTATGAATCGGGAGGATGAATCAATGAGTTTATCGGTGGCTACCAGGCTGGGAATCAGTCCTAAAAACCTTCAGAGAAGTGACCTGCTCAATTTTATTAATCAAAATAATATTAAGAGAATCACGTTTCATTATACAGCAGGTGACGGTCGTCTTAAACAGCTCATAGTTCCTGTAAATTCAATGATATACGCTGAGCGCATTCTGGCTGCCGGAGAGCGAGTGGATGGTTCTAGTCTTTTCAAGAGTATGGTCGGCACATCAGCATCAGATTTGTATGTTGTTCCTGTCTATGCTTCTGCTTTTATCGATCCTTTTGATGAAAAGAGCATCGGTTTCATATGTCGGTTTCTTGACAAGGATGAAAAACTGGCAGAATTTTGTCCCAATAATATTCTCGTGAAAGCCGCCCAGAGCTTAAAGGCAAAGCATAACTATGACCTATGGGTACTCGGGGAGTTGGAATTTTATCTCATTGGGGATACCGAGGAAGAACTCTATCCCATGCCGTTCCAGGGTGGATATCAGGCCAGTGGACCCTTCTCCAAATATATCGACGTTGTAAAAGAGATGCTGGAAATCATCTCCGATATCACTGGCCATGTCAAATATGGTCATTCCGAAGTGGGGACGATTAATAATATTGAAAGTCTTGATAAAATCCTGGATGGAAAGTACGCCGAACAATTTGAGGTTGAATTTCTACCCGCTCCCATTGAATGGGCTGCCGATTATTTGAGTCTTGCCAAATGGGTGATTAGAAATGTAGCAGAGCAATATGGATTGTTGGCGACTTTTGCCCCAAAATTGGAAGTGGGTTATGCCGGAACCGGGCTCCATTTTCATATGGAACTTTTGTCTGATAACAACAACATCATGACCAATGCCGATGGTGAATTGTCCAGGATAGCAAAACAGGCCATTGGTGGCCTGCTGCGTTTCGCCCCATCACTGACAGCTTTTGGGAACACGATTGCCGCCTCCCACTTGCGACTTGTACCCGGTCAGGAATCACCTACGAAGTTGTTCTGGAGTGATTTCAATCGTTCGGCTCTGATTCGGGTTCCTCTGGGCTGGCGACATGGTGAGGATATGGCATCGGTTATTAATCATCGGCTCAAGGATAAATACATTTCACCTTTCAAGCGTCAGACTATCGAACTTCGAAGCGCTGATGGATCCGCTCATATTCATTTGTTGTTAGCCGGAATTGCAATGGCTATTAGTTATGGGATGGATCATGGTGATGCCTGCCTGGCATTGGCAAATAAGCGCTATACCGGTCCTAACACTGAAATTAGTGAGGATATACCTGAATTGCCGGAGAGTTGTTCTCATTCTGCGAAATATCTCAGGGAAGAAGCTGAGCTCTATACAAACCTCATTCCCTCTTACATCCTTGAACATATCTGCGGCTTACTTGAGGCCGAGGAGGATGAGAGTCTTGCGGATGAATTAAAAAATCTTTCCCATGATGAATGTTCAGCAAGGCAACGGGAGCTCATGCATCGTAGTATTCATGTTGCCTAGTGCTGGCAGGTCTGAACTTGAAAGTCACAGGCCACGCATTGTAGAATCAAGTCATTGGAAAGACTGAATCGAACATTAAATGCGTAGCATGACTTGAGGCGGATCAAAGAATAGGCAGATCTGCTAGCACAATTTCGGTATCTGACTCAGCCTTGATACTTAGAAGCGCCTCATCCTTCAAATGGATTCCATCACGGGCGTTTGCCTTTTCCCCATTCACTTCGATGCTTCCCATAGTAGGCACCAGATAAATGTGCCGGTTCGACTCAATATGAAGGTCGAATGATTGGCCCTGAGAGATTCTACCGGCAAAAATAGCTGCATCCTGATAGATTTTTAAAACATCCTCATTCTTGTGAATGTTTCGACCACTGACAAATGGAATCAACTGGTCATTTGTGTGTCTGGGGAAAGTCTTGGTTTCCCAACGGGGTTCAACATTCCGTACTGCAGATTGAATCCATATTTGAAAAAGAAGCGTGTCCACTTCTTCCAAATTGTGTTCGCTGTGGAAAATACCAGTACCAGCCGACATAACTTGAACATCACCGGCAACTGTTTTACCCTCATTACCCATATTGTCGCGATGGGTGATGGCACACTTTCTGATATAGGTAATAATTTCCATTTTATCATGGGGATTCATATCAAAGCCATTACCTGCTTTGATAAAATC
>JABMPR010000330.1 GCA_013202895.1 bacterium
GTACTCACCTAACTCTCCTTGTGGTGCGTTTTTTGCACCCAATCTAAGACTATGCCAAAATAGTCAGAATTGCTAGCTTTTTTCCTGACTTTCATAATAGTCAAGCTTACATTCAGGGATGACAATCCGATTAATCATTTATTTAGGAATGCTACTCTTTCTCGTTGCCTGTGATCCAGTGGGTCAATCGCTGGAGCAGAACAAAGCTAAGGAAACCCGAGTGCCTTCACAGGAGAGTTGGAATCCCACTATTCGAATAAATTCTGTTGGAAAAGAAAATGTGCAGGCGCGTGCTGCGTATTCCGCACACTACGATGATCCAAAGGAAATTGTGTTTATTGGATCCGTAAGATTGGACTTTTTTGATCTGGAAGGAGTGCATAGTTCAACCATGCTTGCTGACACAGGTCGCGTCGATGATAAACGACATCTTTTTACGGCAACTGGCAATGTATATGTGGAATCTGATTCAGGAATGACACTGGTAACAGATATCCTGTATTGGAACGAAAATACCGAATCTATTTTTACTGACCACCCAATTGTATTGACAACTGAATCTGATACCCTTTATGGCGTTGGCTTTGAGTCTGACTCAAATCTTGAGAATTGGACCATAAGCCAGCCAACTGGCGTTACTTACCGGAAACTTGATAATGAGTGACACCATCCTCAGCGGAAAAAACCTATTTAAAAAGTATGGCAAGCGGACGGTAGTGAGTGATGTCTCCATCGAGGTGAAAAAGGGAGAGGTTGTCGGATTACTAGGTCCCAACGGAGCTGGGAAGACAACTACTTTCTATATGGTTACGGGCATGATCCGTCCAAATTCTGGCTCAGTGTTTCTGGGTGATGCTGAAATCACCCGGAGTCCGATGTATCGAAGGGCTCGATCAGGTATCGGATATCTTCCACAGGAAACGAGTATTTTTCGAAAATTGAGTGTCGAGGATAATTTACGTCTGGTCTGCGAGACATTGGATGTGAATAAGGAGGCTCAGGAAGAAAAGCTAGAAAGATTGCTGGAAGAACTCTCCATCACCAATGTGCGCAGGAATAAGGGGCATCAGTTGAGTGGGGGAGAAAGACGCCGCACTGAGATTGCCAGAGCTCTGGTGACCGATCCAGATTTTATTCTGCTTGATGAGCCATTTGCCGGTGTGGATCCAATTGCAGTTGAGGATATCCAACAGATTGTCATCACCTTGAAAACCAAAGGTATCGGCATACTTATCACAGATCACAATGTACACGAGACCTTATCCATAACTGATCGCAGCTATTTACTTTTCCAGGGTAAAATATTATTATCTGGAAACGCTGAATTCCTGGCAGACGATGAGCAGGCCAGAAAATTGTATCTTGGCAGCAACTTCAAATTGGATCGATAGAACCGTGGAAATATCACAAAATCTTCAATTAAAACAGACTCTGACGCCACAGCAGATACTCTTGTCAACCTTGCTGCAGTTGCCATCGCTGGCTCTGGAACTCCGCATCAAAACCGAGTTAGAGCTCAATCCGCTTTTGGAAATGGAGGACGATGTAGAAGAACTAGAGGAGGTGGAGGAGGACGAGGAGCCTGAAGAACCTGAAATTGATCTGGAAGACTATTTTTCAAATGATGGATATGAGGCCAAAGAATACTACGATAAAAGTGCTGAAGAGATAGAGATTCAGAATGCCTATACGCCAAGCTTAGCCGAGGATCTTCTGGAACAAATTGCAACTCTGACTCTCGGGATACAGGAAAAGCAAATTATTGAAGAGATGGTCTGGAGCCTTGATGAGCGTGGATATCTAATTACAGACCTGAATTTTATTGCTGAAAAGTTTGAAGTTGATCTCGAGTTGGTGGAACAAATACATGCAAAACTGATGCAACTGGAACCTCTGGGGATAGGCTCCCGCAACTTGCGTGAATGCCTTTTAATTCAGGCCGAGAAGATTTATAAAGATGCTGCGCCCCACTTTATTATTCGTGATTATTTTGATGATTTTGCAAACAAACGCTTCGAACGCATTCTGCGCAAGCTGCATTTAAGCCGAACGGACCTGAGGGAGGCCGAAGAGCAAATATCCAGCCTAAATCCAAAACCTGGTGATGGGTATTTGGATCCCAAAACCAATTATGTAACTCCCGACTTTTATATTCGTGAACAGGATGGGGAGTTTATTGTCACACTCAACGATGCTTTTATTCCTGAGCTGAGGATTTCCGGCAGCTATAAAAACATGATACATAATCAGCGCAAACTTAACACAGACGCTAAATTATTCTTGAAGAAAAAGGTAGAATCTGCCAAGTGGTTTATCAATTCGATACAAATGCGACGGATAACCATGCTAAAGGTCATCAATGCAATCATTGAGCGCCAGAAAGGTTTCTTCCTGAATGGGAAGGATCATTTGAAACCCATGGTTTTGAGGGACATCGCTGAAGATATCAGTATGGATATATCCACCATCAGTCGCGTCACAAGTGGTAAATATGCCCAGACCGATTGGGGTACATTAGAATTGCGATATTTTTTTAGTGAGGGAATTGAGGCTGAGGATGGTGAAAATATCTCAACTCGCCGTATCAAGGAGCGCCTTAGAGTGATTATTGAGGCTGAGGACAAATCAGGTCCAATCTCCGATGAAGCTATATCAAAAATTTTACAGATAGAGGGGTTCCCCATCGCCCGCCGAACTGTTGCCAAATATCGGGAACAGTTGAGTATTCCGGTCGCCAGACTTCGTAGAGAAATCTGAATTCATCATCCTGGAACAGAGTCGTTAAGGACGACGAAGTGCAGGGCCTTCCATACAAATCTAGATTAATTCGAGTTCTTGAGTGACGGATCAAGATCTTTCGTTACACACACTCTGAAAGTTAGCTCTCCAAGTCATCCTGAGCCTCGCGAAGGATCTTGACCCGGAAACGTGATCAGAAGTAACGGTGCTTAAGGATCAAGATCTTTCGTTACACTCAAGATGACATTGCCATTAGGATAACCTGGGCAGGAATTATCGATATAATCGCTTATGGATTGATCTCAGCACAATTATTGTATTCAGAACCGTTACAACCAGAATCCACAAAAAATGATGGACCAGTTCAATGCTCCAGAGTTGATTAAATATGCCTCTACTAAGCTCGACGCCATGATACAGAGGGGTAAACCAGGCGATTATTTGAATGGGCTCTGGTAATTGGGTCATGGGAAAAAATATCCCGGAAAAAAGAAACAGGGGAGTCAGAAATAGAGTAAAAAAATAATTGAAAAGTTCGATCTCTTTTATAACTGAAGTGAAGAGCAAGCCGATGGTTGCAAACATAAATCCGATGATAAATAGTAGGGGAATGATTAGCAGAATTCCCCAATGAAATCCCATTCCAAATGTAAGTAGAATGCTAAAAAAGGCACCACCATAAATAGAACCTCGAGTTGCTCCCCAGAATAATTCCCCCAGAGCCAAATCCTTGGGATTTACAGGGGTGGAGAGAATCCCGTCGTAGATGCGGTCAAAATTCATTTTGACGAATACGTTATAGGTGGTCTCCAGCGTAGCACCCCACATGATGCTGGATATTAGCAATCCAGGGGCAATGAATTCTATATAAGGCATTCCTTCCATTTCATTGATATAGGCACCCAGGCCAAGACCCATTCCCAATAGATATAGGAAAGGTTCAAAAAAGTTGGGAAGAATATTTAGTTTCCAGGTCCGTTTATATACTGTGGCATTTCGCTGCCAGACCCGCAGGGCGGCTTTGATTCTTACCCCAGGTGCAGATCGTCTCAATCGATTAACTCCCTGCCAGTTAGTTTCAGAAAGACATCTTCCAGTGATGATCGGCGGCTGAGTAAGGTCTTGAGTGGTAAATTCATTTCCTGGATTTGAGCGTGAACAGGATTGACATCCGCGGCGTACAGCAGCAGCCGATCTGAAAGTGCTTCATGAAAATCAATTTGGTTTTTTACTGCTAACAGGATAGAATCCCGATATTTGCCATCACCCCTGACCTCCACGACTTGGGGGGAGACCTCGGATTTTATCAGCTCCCACGGCGAGCCTTCGGTAATAATATTTCCACGGTCCATGACTGCCAAACGATCGCATAGCTGCTCAGCCTCATCCATATAGTGAGTTGTTAAGAGAAGGGTAACACCCTGCTCGATGAGTTCATGGCATTTAGCCCAGACATGATGACGTGCTTGAGGGTCTAAACCAGTAGATGGTTCATCCAGGATCAGGACATTGGGTTTGTTGATCAGGGCTCTAGCTATTTGCAGACGGCGTTTCATACCGCCACTCAGGGTGCGTACATTCACCAGTCGTTTTTCGCCCAATTGGAAGAATTCAATAAGTTCTTCTGCGCGCTGTACCGCTTGATCTCGATTCAGATCATAATAACGGGCATAGACCAATAAATTATTAATTACGTTAAGGTCATAATCCAGACTGTCATCCTGGGTAACGACTCCGATGTTGCGCTTTACAGCGCTCATGTTTTCCATGACATCCAAATCGTTTACCAATATTTGTCCCGAGCTGAGAGGTGTGGCACAATAGATCATCCGCATAACAGTGGTCTTACCCGCCCCATTAGGACCCAGCAAACCATAGCAGGTTCCAGGCTCGATCTGAAAATCGATATTATTGACAGCTCTCAGGTCACCATAAATCTTGGTGAGCCCCTGAGCCTTGATGATAGATGTAGTACTTGTCATGATTCAACTTAAGCGGAATCGCTCAGGACTGGAACGTATTTTCGGTAGGTTGATTTTGGGTGCTGGAGGGGGTTCTATGGAAGTTGTACTGGAGAATGGACGCTCCCAAACGAAGCATTACTCATTTCCTGTATGATTTTTAGTTTATTGATAATAGCATAAATCAACCTTTCCGGCCAGAATGAGCAGGAATTCTCATTAATAGGTCTTGCAAAACAGAATTATTGTTCTAATGTATCAGTGCAATGAAACATAAATTTACATATACTGAACTCGCCCGCATCCTGGCTTCCGTTACTGATGAGCAGAAGATGGGCAAATTGCTCCAGGATTTTTTAACACCCCAGGAACTGGAAGATCTGGTTCTCAGGTGGGAAATTATCAAAAAACTGCACACGGGAATGCCTCAAAGGGAAATTTCCAAACAGCTTGGAGTTGCTATTGGTACGGTATCAAGGGGAGCACGTGAATTAAAATATGGTCATAATGGATTTGTAGATTTATTAGCCAAAATGGAAGAACCTTTTAAGGCATGAAACACGCTTCAAATCAATTGCCCAACTTACTCTGGTGGACCTGGCAGCTATAGGCTTGTCAGGCTCCCAACACTATTAAAAACTACATTTGAACGAAAAAGGAGTTACTGTGAAAAAGATATTTCTATCAGAAAACGATATGCCAAAAAGTTGGTATAATATTGCCGCGGATTTGCCCACGGCTCCCAACCCACCGTTACACCCCGGGACACATCAACCTCTGGGACCTGACGATTTGGCACCATTGTTTCCCATGGCTCTCATCGAACAGGAAATGAGCCAACAACGAGAAATTCCAATCCCGGAACCAATACAGGAAGGCCTGAAACTATATAGACCTTCACCTCTTATCCGGGCTACCGGCTTGGAGAAAGCTCTGAAAACACCAGCTAAAATTTATTTCAAATATGAGGGTGTTAGTCCAGCAGGGAGTCATAAACCGAATACGGCCATCGCCCAGGCTTACTACAATAAGCAAGAAGGGGTCAAACGCCTGGCCACCGAAACCGGTGCAGGTCAATGGGGAAGTTCCCTGGCTCTGGCTGGCCAGATGTTTGGTCTTGAGGTTAAAGTGTATATGGTTAAAATCAGCTTTACCCAAAAACCGTATCGGCGATCCATGATGCAAAATTGGGGAGCAGAGATTGTCGCCAGTCCAAGTCAGGACACAGAATTTGGTCGGAAAGTATTAGCGGAAGACCCTGAAAATACTGGTTCACTGGGGATCGCGATTTCAGAAGCCATTGAGGACGCAGCCAAGCGTGATGATACAAAATACTCTCTTGGAAGTGTGTTGAATCATGTGTTACTGCACCAAACGATTATCGGTTTGGAAGCAAAAAAGCAGATGGAGATTGCTGGTGATACCCCTGATATTGTGATCGGGTGTGTTGGCGGTGGGAGCAACTTTGCCGGGCTGGCGTTTCCTTACTTACGTGATAAGATCAATGGTGCAAATATTGAATTCCGAGCAATTGAACCGGCAGCCTGTCCAACACTTACACGCGGGAAGTTTGCTTACGATTTTGGCGATACGGCTCAGATGACACCTCTGGTAAGCATGTACACTCTAGGCCATACATTTATGCCACCTGGCATCCATGCCGGCGGTCTGAGATATCATGGAATGTCACCACTTTTATCGCATGTGGTAAAAGAGGGATTGGTGGATCCTTACGCCTTCCATCAGGTAGAAGTATTCGATGCCGCCGCTCTTTTTTCCAGAACTGAAGGTATCATACCAGCGCCTGAATCAGCCCATGCTATCAAGGGCGCCATAAATGCGGCCATTGAAGCCCGGGAAGCTGGCGAAGAGAAGGTGATTCTTTTCAATCTAAGTGGTCATGGACACTTCGATATGAGTGCCTATGATGCCTACTATGCGAAACAACTCGAAGATTATGTTCCAACTGATGACGATCTTGCAAAAGGTATTTCTGCTACAGCGGGTCTTCCAGGAGTTTAATATTGTTCTCCTTGCCTGGCAGTTTCGAGAGCAAGTCGAACTGCCAGGCTTAGCTTATAATGATTCACTGGGAGTGCCTCAATGCCCCAAAAATTGATATCCTTAAACTAGAATATTTTTCAGAGATAATTTTCTTATTTAAAAACATAAGACCAGAATGAGCTTTTTAGCCAAGTTAAATGTTTAACGTTCCCTTTATCCATTTGCAGAGATATAATTTCAAACAAAGTTAGCCGAGTTGTTCGATGTGCGCTCCATTTAAGCGAGCTGATAACTATCGATCGAGTGGTCAATGTTTTATAGATTTATTGCTGTATAAGATCCAGGTTACTTTCATATCGCCAAGTTCATATTTTGGACTATGAAAGCTATTCCCCAATAGTACATTCGTGCCCTTTTGAAAGTAAAGCAGAAACCTATAGAAGTAGTTTAGGAGAATATCGATGCAGAAAAAAACAATGAAATTTTATGATAACGAGGAATTGATCCACAGTCCCGGTACTCGCATGCTGCGTATTATGAGCGAATACCTCGGACCGCAGGATATTTTTAGGAAAAACAAAGTTCAGGACACCATTGTTTTTTTCGGTTCTGCCAGAACTCAACCAAAACATCTGGTTGAGCAAATCATAAAAAAAGCCCAGGCACAAAATGTAAGTCATAAAGAATTGGAAAAGTTAAATCGTGATTTGAGAATGTCGCGTTATTACGAGGATGCTCGCGAGCTATCCTATAAAATGACGAATTGGTCCAAGAAGCTAAAGCAAGGGAAAAGACGCTTTATTGTGGCTACAGGTGGCGGTCCGGGAATAATGGAAGCAGCCAACAGGGGAGCAGCTGAAGCCAAAGGACTTTCCATTGGACTAAATATCTCCCTTCCGTTTGAACAATCTGGCAACCCCTATATAAGTCGTGAATTGGAAATGGAGTTTCACTACTTCTTTATGCGGAAATATTGGTTTGTATATCTGGCTAAGGCACTCATCGCCTTTCCCGGGGGTTTTGGTACATTTGATGAATTGTTTGAAACCTTAACACTTATCCAAACAAAAAAAATGAGTAAGTTCATGCCAGTGGTTCTTTTTGGAAATGACTTTTGGGATAAGGCAATTGATCTAAAAGGTCTGGCTGACTTTGGCACCATAGATCACGAGGATTTGAAACTGTGTTACCGAACTGACAGCGTCGATGACGCATACCAATACTTGACCGGGCAGTTGACAAAATATTATCTAAAGGAATCCCCTGTAGACTAGGTACTGATTATGAGGATTATATCGGGTAACAAATCTTCCCTAGAATGGTAGACCTGCTTGCCCCTGTGACAGAAGGAATATTTCCAGGGAGTCCCATCAAAGTACGATATCCGAGATAAGCAAAACCAAATGCTTCTTTATTATCTCCATCGATACCTTTTAGCTCAACTCCCTTAACATTAATGTTGATCAACTCTTTTTGGATATATCTCATTAAAGTAGAATTCTTAAAACCACCTCCACTAACAAACATAACTCCTGGGTTATAATTCTCAGATAAATTTAAAACGTTAACTGTGATAGATTTCGCTGTTAAAACTGTAAGCGTTAAAATTAAATCTTTAAACTCTTGATCATTGGCGGGATAAAACTGTTTTAATATGGAATTAAAGTAATCATTGCCAAATTGCTCCTGACCTGCAGAGCGTGGTGGAGGCATTTGATAAAACTTATGCGATAACAGGAAATCTAGTATTGTTTGATTTAATGCGCCCTGTGCCGCCAGAGATCCTTCTGGATCAAACGTCAAATTACCATGAGAATATGCTCGAACCGCTTTATCTATCAGGGTATTTCCTGGACCAGTATCCCAGGCCAGAATGGGTTGTTGATTTATTTTGGAAGGCAAGACCGTGAGGTTGGCAATGCCCCCGATATTGAGGGCCAAAATATCAGCTTCTCCCTTTTGAAAAAGGTAACGATCGACAATTGGGATGAGCGGGGCACCCTGACCTCCCAGCTCTATATCAGCAGTACGAAAATCATAGATTACCGGTACAGAAAACAAGTTCGCCATACTGTGAGGATCACCGATTTGAAGGCTGAAATGAGGAGGCTCGTGTTTGATTGTTTGACCGTGTGAAGCGATGGCGTCAAATTCGAGATCAAGTTTTAAAATCTCGTCTGCAAACCACTTTCCCAGATCAATATGTAAAGTATTGATCTGCTCATCGCTTAGTTGTAGGGGGTCGCGAAAAGCCAAATTAAAACGCTGGGGATAGGCTACCTCGCCAGAGTAGATAAGCTCATAAGCCGGAAATTCGCCACTCCCCGAAAAGTGTACTAGACAAATATCCAGACTATCGGCAGAACTGCCGGTCATGAGACCCAGAATCTTCTGGGGCGTGGATATATGTTTTGCTATCGTCAATAGGACCTTACGAACATATTCTTATTGCATCAAATATCAAAGCATGGCATTTCCCTTGCAGTGAAAGTGGAGTGTTGTCTTTGCCAGTATCCCTGGCGTCTTGAATGAACTAAAAATCGGCTGATTTTCATTCCACTTCGCTCTGACGCCAACTATCTTGGCGCGCTATTTTAGAATTACACCTGATAATTGACATGATGTATCGGGTGGAAAAAAATTAATGGGAGATATGTTTGGATATCAAGATTGAAGTCGGAAAACCCCACGAAAGAACTTTAAAAGTCCAGGTAGATTGGGCTGAAATGGAGCCCGGGTTTGAACAAAAATTGGTCAAGCTGAATAAGCAGGTTAAGCGACCGGGGTTTCGACCTGGAAAGATTCCACGGAAAATAATGCTGCAAGCCTATGGACATAGTGTACTGGCAGAAATCCTTGATGAAACTGTGCAGGCGGCCTACTATAAGGGAGTTATAGACAATGAGCTTTCTCCTATTGATCAGGGGAATATTGGTGATATGTCGGAATTTGATATTGGGAAAGATCTCTCTTTTTCTTTGAATCTGCAAGTTGAGCCGAATTTCGATCTTTTCAATTATAGGGCTGGCTACAAGATTGCAAAAACGGAATATAGCGCGACTGAAGGCGATGTGGACCATGCCTTAGAACATATGCAAGAGCGATTTGCAGATATTGAGGTCCGCGAAGACGGCGCCATGGACGGAGATATGCTAAAGGGGGATTTGCAATATCTTGACGATGATGGCAACCCAATCGAGGGCAGCCATGTGGAAAATCGCTATATCAAAATTGGCGATGGTGTTTTTGGCGGAGATGTTGCGGCAAAACTCATTGGTAGCAAAGCGGGTGATGAAGTTAGCTTCCATATCCCAGCGCAAAGCAAAGCTGGGGAAGACTTACATATCCGGATGCAGATCAAGACAGTCGAGACACATATACCGCCCGAGCTAAATGACGATTTTGCTAAACAGGTTGGTGAGAAATTTGAATCCATTGGCGCACTGCGAAAAAGTACATTAGATGACATTCAAAAGCAGCTTGATCATGATGTATCCAGGGCTCTAGAACAGACAATCGCCAACGCCCTGGTTGAAGGGACAAAGTTGGAAATACCAGAAGTTATGATTGAGGATTATCTGGACAAGTTGGTGGAACGAGTCCGGCAGGAACGGGGGGCTGATGTAAATATAGATGAAGTCCGTAAGGAAAATCGTGAACGGGCAACCTGGGAATTATCATGGTATCTCATTCGTAAAAAATTGATTGCGGTTGAGAAAATGGAAGTCACTGATGAAGACGTTGAAGCCAAGCTTGAAGAATTGGTGGCTCAAATGCCAGGTGATAAAGAAAAAATGAAAAAGCTATATCGGGATAAGCAGTACTTACCACAGATCAAGGAAGATATTCTGGAGAAGAAATTATTTTCGCACCTGATGCCCTTCGCAAAGATCAAGGTGAAAAAATCGACCAGCAAAGAGATTGGAGGCTATCATGCCCACGCCCATTAATCAGCTCGTGCCCATGGTTGTAGAGCAAACGGGACGTAGCGAACGCGCCTATGATATTTACAGCCGTTTATTAAAAGAACGAATCATATTTTTGAGTACACCTATTGATGACAATGTCGCATCCTTAGTGATCGCCCAGCTCTTATTTCTGGAAGCTGAGGATAGTGAAAAGGATATAAATTTGTATATCAATTCCCCGGGTGGAATCATCACTTCTGGCATGGCAATCATGGATACCATGCATTTTATCAAGCCCGCCGTGTCTACAATTGTGGTGGGGCAGGCTTCCAGTATGGGTGCCCTTTTGTTGGCAGCAGGTGAAAAAGGTAAACGTTTTGCTCTGCCAAACTCCAGAATTATGATCCACCAACCAATGGGTGGTGCTGAGGGACAGGCTTCAGATATTGTCATCGCTGCCGAAGAGATTCAGAAGACCAAAAAGAAGTTGAATAAGATGTTAGCCACGTTCTGTAATAAACGACTGGCGCAGGTGGAAAAAGATGCTGACAGGAATTATTTCATGTCTGCAGAAGATGCCAAGACCTATGGCCTGATTGACGAAATTCTCGAAAAACGCGGATAGTATTTGGCTAAAAAGAAACAGGATAAATTTTGCTCATTTTGTGGGAGGCCACAGGATGAAACGGGTATGCTCATCGCCAGTCCAACGGGAGCAAATATCTGTAGCCGCTGTATCGATCAGGCACAGCAGATAGTAAAGGATGAGGCTCCCGCGAAATCAACAGCCTTTTTGGCATACTCTTCGCTGGATGAAATTCCCAAACCAGGTGAAATCAAAGCTCATCTTGATACCTATGTGATCGGTCAGGAGCAGGCAAAGCGGGCAGTCTCCGTGGCTGTTTATAATCACTATAAACGGATCATGATTCAGAATGATGTGGCCGATGTTGAACTTGAAAAAAGCAATATTTTGTTGATGGGACCAACGGGAACCGGGAAAACACTCATGGCTCGAGCCCTGGCTAAATATCTGAAGGTTCCGTTTGCGATTGCTGATGCAACCGTGCTCACGGAAGCAGGGTATGTTGGTGAAGATGTTGAGAACATTCTTGTTCGCTTGCTGCAATCCGCAGATTACGACGTGGAGGCAACTGAGGCGGGCATAATTTACGTTGATGAGATTGATAAGATTTCCCGAAAGACCGCCAATGCTTCAATCACCCGTGATGTATCCGGGGAAGGGGTACAGCAAGCTTTGCTCAAAATTCTGGAGGGGACAGTGGCACAGGTGCCGCCAAAAGGTGGGAGGAAACATCCTGAACAGCCCCTGGTGTCCATAAATACCCAGAACATCCTGTTTATTGTAGGTGGAGCCTTTGAAGGGATTGATGAAATCATTGCTCGTCGACGTAAAAAGACGATGTTAGGCTTCTCCAAGTTCGATGAAGAAGAAACCAGGCTTAAGGGAGCTGAATTGCTGCGGGTAGTTGAACCTGAGGATTTGCTCAAGTATGGTTTGATCCCCGAAATAATTGGCCGTTTGCCAGTTGTTGCGGCTCTGGAAGAGTTAACCCGCGAAGCATTGCACTCTATCCTTTTGGAACCCAGAAATGCTTTGGTTAAGCAATATCAAAAAATGTTCGAAATAGAAGGTGTTAAATTAATTTTCAAAGAAGATGCACTCGATGCAATCATTGATGCAGCTCAAAAATATGGAACAGGCGCGCGAGCCCTGAGACGCAGCATTGAAAAGGTTATGCTGGATATTATGTTCGAAGTACCCGATTTGGAAAACTTGAAAAAGTGTACCATAACAAAAGAAGTAGTTACAGGTAAAAAGGATCCCATCCTGGAATATTAGTAAATTTTTATTTTTAAGCTCGCCACAGTTTGTTAAACGCATTTTACAATTAGATTTCTCTCAATTCCTATTTGATTTCCTCTCTTAATTTCAATTTGGCATTTTCTTAATTATGGCACAAGTCGAAGGTTGAGGCAATTGTAAGTGTTATTTCAGTTGAGTTTACTTCATTAAAATTTGACATCAATACACATTAATTATCACAAAACCCTTACAAAACAAGGCTTTCAACAGGTGCCACAAAAAACTTGCCAAGCGTTTTAATTTTGAGTATCCTTCACGACGATGCGTTAAATAAACGTTAGTGGAGGTAATATCGTAATGAGAAAGCATAATTTGCTGCAAGGCATAGTGGTACTCCTTTTGGGTTTCCAGCTTGTTTGGGCAGGTAGTACTGGTAAGATTTCTGGAAGAATAACCGATAATTCAACTGGCGAGCCTATGATCGGTGCCAATGTCGTGGTACAGGGATTAGGAGTTGGAGCTGCAACCGACATTGAGGGTGAGTTCTACATTATCAATATCCCTGTTGGTAACTATTCGTTACTGATCAATATGATCGGGTACCAGGCAATTACTTTAACAGAAGTTCGGGTACGAGCTGATCTGACCACTCCGGTGGACCTTGAGATGCAAGCTACCATTCTCGAGTCAGGCGAATCTGTTATCGTTGAGGCTAAACGCCCTTTGATCCAGAAAGATTTAACAGCCAGTCGTAATATTATGACCTCTGAAGATATAGAGAACATTCCGGTTCAAGATGTTGATGATATCGTTGAACTGAGTGGTGGTTTTGTTGATGGTCATGCACGTGGTGGTCGTATGGGTGAAGTTGTTTATATGGTAAACGGTGTCTCCGTTGTTGATCCAATGAGCAATAACTTCGAAGCTGAAGTGCCACAGAGTGCTGTTGAAGAGATATCCATATATACCGGTGGGTTTTCTGCTGAATACTCCAATGCTCAATCTGGTGTTGTGAACATCATCACCAAAGAGGGTGGTACGAACTACTCAGGAAAACTGCGCTACCGCACTTCCTCTCTCGGCGCTGAAGAGGATGCCACATTAATGAATGACCGCGATAAGTTTTTTAATATAAATGATCACCATCGTCTCCAGGATCTGGAATATTCATTTGGTGGTCCATTGCCTCTCCTTCCGCTTTCATTTTTCGTCTCTGGAGAGATTCGCAATGACCTTGGTCGTTTTGACCACAATTATGACAATCTGAATAGTTTCAACTGGAAGATGGTTTATCGTGCGACCCAACAGGACAAAATTGCATTCTCCGGTCTGTATGCCGTATCTGATGACGGTCGCTATGTTCATGGATATCGTAAAGCAACCTATGAAAATGAAGATCTTGATTTTGATGGAATATTAGATAGAACTAAGACGCCAGTACTTGGTGATCCAGAATATTATGAGATCGACTCCGATGGCAATGTTGTTGGTCCCAAGCGTTATATACTGGTTGAGGATGATCTTGACGCAGATGGCAACCCACTATTAGACGATAATGGCAATCCGATTCATGGCGACGGTGATTTTGTGCACGAGGATCGTAACCTTGATGGAATGATGACCATCGAGGATCTCAATCATGATGGGAGAACTGATGGCGTGCTCGATATGCTGGACCATGTCCAGGAATATGATCGAACAAATAATCAGTTTGCCCTGAACTGGAGCCATAGTATTTCGGCAACATCCTTCTTCGAAGTCAATCTGAGTCGCTACCGGACCAATCTGCATTATAACATCAATGAACGTGGAGAAGAGTGGGACGCCAACGACAATGGAGTATTTGATGAAGATGAGGATTACAACGGAAACTGGAAAGAGGATGGTACAGGTACATGGGATAATCCCGATTGGGACCTGTTAACTGATTCTGACGATGATGATTTTATCGATGCTTCCCAATATCCCGATTGGAACCCAAACAAAGATATATCTGATTGGGGTTCCAAAGTTGGTGATGAAGATACATGGATGAGCTGGGAAGATGTTGAGCTTGGTGATGGAGCTGAAGATGGTGACAAGCTCAAGATGTACGGCACAGGCAGAAATTATGACAGATTTCGCTGGAATAATGACGAGAAAACGGTCTACACTTTCAAAACAAATTATACCAACCAGTGGAATAAAAAGAACACCATGCGTTCTGGTATAGAATATACCCAGTACAGCATTTTTGCCCATGATGTGGATATCGCTTCAGGTGGAAATGTTTATGGTGCCAATGTGGGCGCAATCGATGGCCATGGTCGTGAAGACCAAGCCGAATTAGAGCCCTTTTTGGCTGGCTTTTTTACTGAGAATAAAATGGAATATGATGGGATGATTGTAAATGCAGGTTTGCGTTTTGATTATTTCGACCCCAAAACTCCAAGATATGAGGTCAACAGTTCCGAAGAAATCAGTGATACCATTTCCGTGAACGCAAAATATTATTTAAGTCCTCGCCTGGGTGTTGCACACCCCATTACGGAACGGGATGTATTTTATTTCAACTATGGCCAGTATTTTCAGATTCCTGTTTTCAACAGGCTATATGATAACCTAAACTGGGATCTCTCGGGAGCTTTCCCCCGAGTTGGTAATCCAGACCTTCAACCTGAAAGAACAACCTCTTATGAAATTGGTGTTCGTCACCAGTTCACAGACAATCTGGTAGCCGAGGTTAAGGGGTTCTATAAAGACATTTCCGGTCTGGTCAGCACGAGACAAGAATATTATAGTGCTTCAAATTACTATAGTATCTTTGTTAATACGGATTACGGAAATGTGCGCGGAATAGAGTTCAGTCTTGACAAACGATTTAGTAACTATTTTGGTGGAAGTATAGACTACAGCTTTGCCGTGGCTAAAGGCAAGGCATCAAGTCCCACCGCTCAATCTTCTCAGGTGTGGGCTGGTCAGGTTGTTCCCAAGAAAGAGCAATATCTGGATTGGGATCAAAGACATACCCTGTTTGTAATTCTGAATTATGAGATTCCACGAACTGGAATCCATGGAAACTTTACGACCGCTTATGGTTCAGGTTTTCCATATACTGCACCCAGCTACAGCCTTGATGTTCCTCTGAACACTGAAAGGCTTCCAGCAACGCTGGACAGTGATATGTTCCTTGAAAAAGAATTTGGGCTTTCCAATTATGGTGCGTTTCAAATCTTTCTGTGGGTAAATAATGTCTTTTCACTTCGCAACTATAATTCAGCATGGGCCACGCGCTCTGGTGGCGGTCTTGACGATGATAACTGGTTTATGAATTTTACCAAGATTCAAGAACGTTACGAAGATGAAGATGCCGTATTCTTTGGTAGCGAGGACGACAACAATGGTATTGATGACGACCAGGATGGTTTCATTGATGAAACACTTAAAGATGAATACATGGTTCTCATGGACACCGATGGCGATGGTGAAGTTGATGATAGCAAGCTATATCCTGCCGGTGGAAAACTGGGTGATCCACGCTATTACGCAGAACCACGTGTATGGCGTCTCGGAATCTCTTATAAGTTCTAATTCGATTGAATAGAGGTGCACATATGTTAATTAAAAACACAAAGGTGATCCTTACTGCAGCCTTGATATTACTCCTTGTATGCAGTGTTGCTTTGGGTAGGAATAAAATTGAGAATCTCAATAAGCCCGCAGGTGATCCAGGATTAAATGTAAAACTAGTACATAAAGTTGGAAAAGTCTGGACCGCCGTAACCAATTTTGGGATTTTCGGCGATGCCGATGCCCCGGCATTACCCTCAATGGAATGGCCCGGCGGTACTGGTGTTCATTATTTATGGGAAGGCCGCCTCTGGGTGGCAGCGGATGTGGACGGTGAGAAAAGAAGCTCTCATGCAGATTATGGCAATTATGAACTTGCTGGAATCGCCGAATGGCCACTCACACTTGGATCCGGAAAATCGGTTGAAGATAGTTATGCCGTCTACGATGATCTGAATAATGATATCCAGAGCACGGAATCACTTGGATTACAGTTTAGACAACGTGGTCTGACATGGTCAACCAAGGACTTTGATGATTTTGTGATTTATGAATTCGAAGTTGAGCGTGTTGAGGATGGTGACGGATATAGTGGTGGTCCACTCAATGATTTCTATATGAGCTGGTGCTACGATTCCGATGTCGGTATTGAAGCAGATCCGACTTCGCCACATATTGATGATTTAGTTGATTATGACGGCTGGGATGGCAACAATCCAGCGGGTCAAATTTCATATACCGTAGACGTAGTTCACAATGTCGATTGGGATATGGATGGTGTCATGGAAACAATGGAAGGCTATGATGATCGTGGAGTTCCTGTAGCATGGCATAATATAGGTAGCCCTAGTTTACCAAATCCCAATTGGGATGAGCATGGTGCACAGCCCGATGGCTTCTATGATGAATATCAGGTCTGGCTTGTGGAAGACGGTCCAGTAATCACCTGGCAAACATCTGTAAGCTTTAATTATAATGGATCTGTTGTCACTACCGTTGCCGGAGAACCGGCTGTACTGGATGGTGAGACATTGACGGGCTATGTGTTTTCAAGAAATATGTCCTACATGTATGATGGTGACGATCCAGCTACACCTGAATTCGATACTTTTCAAAATGGTGTCGTTCCAGGTGTTATAGGTGGTCGATTAATTTATACCGATTATTATAAAATGTATGGAGCCTACGGCGAAACTGAAGATGATACCTACATGCGAGCATATACACATAGCTGGTGGAATTGGGAATCAGATCCTGGTACGGATAAAAATAAGTATGAGTACATGTCTGGTACACATCCTGCATCGGCAGGGCATAAATTCATGCCTCATCCATTCGCCATTGGTGCCCCCACCTTTGATTATAGGTGGCTAACAGCAACGGGTCCATTTTATAATTTTGCAAAAGGTGATGTGCTGGAATTTGTATATGTAGGTTTAGTTGGTCACGGTCTCGCAGGTGCAAGAACGAACTCCGACAATTCTGTAATCGCATACTATACAGGTAGTGCGGGTAATCCCTATAATCCGACTTCACCCAGTGAAGATGTGCATTATTTGCTTCCAGTACCCCCACCAGTTCCCGTATTGAAATACAGTCCAATGAATCTTGGTGTTAGACTGGCATGGGACAATAGTGCAGAAATCACACCCGATCCGCTCCTTTTGGTTCCTGATTTTGAGGGCTATCGAGTGTATCGCAGTGCTTTTACTCCCAGCAACTGGGAATTGCTTGCCATTTTCGATAATACAGACGAATATCGCTATATTGTTGATTTTGAAACAGGTGACACACTCACCGATGAAAGTGGAGAACCTTATTTTGTAAATTTAGCTCCCTATAACAGTGGAGTACCAAGTGAAGTCATTCCTCATTTCTTTGAAGATCAAGGTGGCGCTATGATGGCCTTGAATGAGGCCGGTGAAGAGATCACTATCTGGACGAACGAGGCACCCAAAAATGACCTACCTTATTATTATTCTGTGACGGCATATGATAATCCAAGTGCCTTTGGCAGACCTGAATTTCCGTCTATCGAATCCTCGCGGGTGAATTTTGCCACTAGTGAATCGGGTGCTCCCGAACCACTCATGCCGGAAGGACTTTACGAGGAGGGGGATGATGGACCTGATGAGCTTGACGTAAATGTTTATCCCAATCCCTATCTTGGGGCAAACCGCCTGGAGAAAAAATATGAAAGTAAAATTACTTTCATTGGTCTTCCTCCAGATTGCCGTATAAATATTTTTGGGCTCGGTGGTGACCTTATAGATATCATTATTCATGATGATGGCTCCACCAATGAATCCTGGGACATGGTCTCTCGCAACAATCAAGAAATCGCGACCGGATTATTTGTATATACAGTTGAAACAAGCGATGGAAGACGGCAAATGGGTAAATTTGTTGTACTTCGTGGCATATAGGAGGAGATGAGCATGAAACGAATAATTGTTTTTGTTATATTGACTTGTCTGATAGCCATGCCATTGGCAGCTCAATCCGCGAAAGTTGGTTTGGCAGGTGCACAATTTCTAAAAATTCCAGTTGGAGGTCAGGCAGCAGCTTTGGATGCCGCGATTATTACGGTCGTGAATGATGCATCCGCTGTCTTTTCAAACCCCGCCGGCTTGAACCACATCACTGCTGAGAACTCAGTCTTTGTATCTCATGCAGCCTGGTTCGCTGGGATACAGCTGAATTCTGCAACATATGTAAGATCCGTTGAAAATGTAGGAAAAGTAGGTGTTTTCTTTTCCCAATTGAATTCTGGCGAGATGAAAGTGACCACTGAGTTGGACCAGACTGGAGAGTTGAATGGTGAAACATTTAATGCTGTCAGTCAAGTAGTTGGAGTTTCCTTCGCAAGGATGTTTACCGATCGTTTTGGCATCGGTATTAACACCAAGCTTGTCATGGAAGATTTAGCCCGTGATATTGGCGCTAGCGACTTTGGCTCAGGAACAGCTTTTGCCATTGATATTGGAACATGGTACGATACTGGTATCCGAGGTGTTAAGTTTAGTGCTGTTGTCCAGAACTTCGGACCTGAAGTTGCACCCAAGGGTATCTATTACGACTACTCAGTCGGTGACACAGTTAAGACTTCGGTTCCAGGTGATGTTTACGGGACTGAAGAGCTTGTCGCTCAGGAATTTGAGTTTAGACCTTATTCACTGCCCATGACTTTCAATTTTGGTATTACATTCAATCCAATTGAAAATCTTGCCGTTTCCCTGGCAACGGTGCAGCCCAATGACAACTTGCAACGCTATTTGTTCGGGCTTGAATATTCACCAGTAAGTATGATCCAGCTAAGAGGTTCCTATGCCATTGGAGCTTATCCATTCTTGACAGGCTGGAATGACCAAGATGAAGCCGAATATGAAGACACATTCTTTGGATATGACGATCGTGTTTTTTCAGGCGGCATGGGGATGAAATTTGGTAATATGGGACTTGATTTTGCCTATATTCACCATACCATATTGGATCCCGTTTACAATGGTTCGGTAAATTTCACATTCTAATTGGGAGGCCAAATTGAATAATCGCTATAATATTCCAACCTTCTTAATCCTGCTCTTGCTGTTGATGACTTCAGCTGCTTTTGCAGATTTGACTCCACCAACAGCAGGAGCAACACAGGTTTTTAACGTCTTTGGGCATGGGTTCTTTCAAGGTTACTATCAGATCTCAGCCACGCTTCAAGGTCAAAATGCTAACACCTACATTTTCGTTGAAGATGCGAAGATCAATGATATTGATATAAACATCAGCGATGACAATAAAATACTGCTAGCAACAGAAAGTGGAATCATGTACACCGATGATGGTGGTTCGACCTGGACACATCTAAATGGTGAAACCGACTTACTTCCGGATGGTACGAGATCTGGAGGTGCTGATGCAGAACCGCAGCATCGTGCGACAGTAGAAAGTATCTACTTTTATGCCGATGATGATTGGATGGCAGGTGTTGGCAGAGGGCACTATGATCTTGGAGATATGGTAGCACTTCCTCCTTATCGCACCAAAAATTCTGGTGTCAAGTGGAGTTCAGCTGGTAGTGGTTGTCCCAGTTATACTTACGATAATGTTAACGATGAAACAAACGACTATGCCACTGTTTTTGAAATGCTCAACCAGCCCACAGATGAAGACAATTTCTTTGGGGCGAGTGTGAGTGGTGTATTGAGTTTCGAAAAACGGAAATGGGAAACCTGGCCTGGAGCTGGATTGCCACAGGTCACAGCTGAATGGGACTACCTGCCTGTATATGATTTTCTATATGATACTACCTCTCAGGTCATGACCGCAGCTACACTGCTCGGTCTTTATGAGGGTACTGTTGATCTAGAAAATGAACAGGTCTCCTGGAAACCATTGGGAAATGGGAACGTTACAGCATTAAGTGTTGCAACATATAATGATTCCACTTTAGATGAATACGATGTTGTAGTGCATGACACAACCTCACTTACTTTTTCCGATAGTATCGTCGTAAATGAACTTGAGGATGGAAGCTATAGTGTCATGGTTGATGGCACCACTCATTTAGTGGACGCCTACCTAGTAACGGCTAACATGATTGATCTGATAGTAACTACCACAACGCTTACAGATTCTCTAATAATTGAAGCAGTGTCACCTCGAGTCAAGCTCGATGGTGATGACATCCTAAGTCCCAACCAATGGGTGACAGTGAATGATGCATCAAATGGTTTATATTGGGTTGGTAAAGCACGATTCGCCTATAATGAATGGTATGTTGATTTAAATGAAGACGGTCAATATTTCGCTGATTTTACGCTCCTGGATCCCGATACAATTGATTATATCGTTTGGCTGCCAGACCCTGGCAATTTAGTAGTTTCACCGGCTGGCTCTGACGTTTTCTCAACTCTGGCCAGCGATGGGAGTAACACCTATTTAGGCTCTGATCATGGTGTTTATGTCTATGATGGAACGACATTATCACTGGATGAAGCAACCAGCGGCCTGGTTGTCAATGATATGTTATTTGCCAACGACATGATTTTAGCGGGTACCGAAACTGGTTTATTTCAACTGAATGCTGGCACATGGACGAAAATATCGCCACTCCTGACCGATGGTTATTCAGGTGCAGGCCATGAGTTTAATGTCAGTGTACGATCTATCGCAGTTGACTCAGGTTCAAATCTCTATTTTGGTGGACCTCTTGGAGGTTTCTATAAGAGCGCCGACAATGGTGTCTCCTGGATAACCCTGAACTCAGGGCTTACCCATAGAGCTGTCACACTTTCCCAGGTGCAAACCTTTAGCGACTCCGTGACGACCGCGGTCTATGCTGATCTGATTTCATGGCTTGGTGAGTTTCCAGATGTGGATGGTGATGAGAAAATCTATACTCTATTAATGGATATCGATGATCTGTATTACAACACAGCGGGAGATGGATCAACCTACATAAAAGGTGAAATACTGACGGCTGATCTACTTGTTGAAGGTGATACACTTGCTGATGCAAATAGCAATCATCGTGATATAATTTATGTTGATATCAACCCCAAACCCGCAGATGATCCCCTTGTTTTTGAATCCACCGCCTTTCAACTGGCTCAGCTTATCCTGTATAACGCTGACAATGATGAAGCCGAATGGGTAAATAATGGGATTGCCGGGTTAGCTGCCTACATAGTAGGGCTCAAAAATGTTGCTGCTCAACTGACTGTTCTCTCAAATAATAGTTTGACGCTCTGGAGCGACGCCCTTCCAGTAGAACGTGATTATGAGCACACCTTTATTTTTATGGACTACCTCTATGAAAATTATTTGACAACTCCCGATCTTCTCAAAGCTTTGGTTTCTAATACAGAGAATGGTCTGGATGGGCTCCAGGCTACGCTTAGCGCCGAGGGATTTAGCGAAACATTTAATGATATCTACAAGGATTTTTCCCTGGCTGTCCAATTTGACGGTCTTGTCGATGGGAATGGTGATCCATTTGGAGATGGTAAGTATAATTTCAGTAATTTGGTGATTAGCAATGGTTCAGCTACTCTAGATTGGGGTAAAGTTGGTGGAGATTCACCCTACAGCTTTACAACCCGTGAAAATTCAGCCAGTTTTTTCAAGTCAATCGGGATAGATGGAACCGGAGTATTCTGGTCTCCTGGCTTGGGTGAAAAGTTGGTTTTCAACATGGATGATGGCAGTAGCGGAAGAATATTTGTCATCTTGTCAGGAGATGAAGTAGCTGGCGCGAATGCAGATGTATTGATCACAGAGCTTGACCTGGATGCGCGAAACAGAGGCATATTTGATAATCTGGATTTATATGATCGGGAAATCGATGGTGTGCAAGTTCCTGGTACTTACCATGTCGTTGACATGTTGGTGATCACTTATGATGCTGGGACGGTCAATGGCGGGGCCTTTGCCATGCATGACCTTGATACTGACCCACAATTACTGGAATTGGGTGTTTCTCAATCAACCATATCTGATGAGTATATTGATATATACGGCTTTGGAGATTCTCGAATCTTCGATGATGGTGGCATGGTTCGTTATTACAATTTGGATGATGATCCGGCACCCGAACTGGAAGGCCCAGAAGCCCTGGTCACAGATGCCAGTGGGGATACAGTATATTACCAAACTTTAGCCCACTTCCATATTGATGATGATCTGGGTATTTTCGGATACAAATCAAGTCTGGCGCTCCCTCAAACTGAAGCAGCTGCGACTTATTCGGTCACACTTTCCGGGGAGAATCTGTGGGGAGGTCGAATCACAACCGAGGTCTTACCCGTTGCAGCCATTATGGGCATACCTGGTCGTGAGATCATGCTAAATTCCGAAGATGAAAATGCCCTTCTCAGGATCAATCCTCAATCATTGCTGGAGGCATCCATGATCACATTGATCTCCAATAATTCTATTCCTCTGTTTATGCGGGAGAATTATGAGCTCACTGAAGATGTTGATGCACTTTCAGGCATGGTTCAGCTTGGACCATCCAATATCGGTCTGAACGAACCTGTTTCGTTAACGCTTAGCTATGATGATTCAAATCTAAATCCAGAGGATAATCCTCAAGTTTATGAACTGTTTGAAGGTTCATGGACTGCGGTTCCTGGATTCCACAATGCGGGTTTAAATGAAATCAGGATTGAAACTGATAGATTTGGCTCGTTCCAGGTCAGAAAAGCGGGTTCACAGGATCTTTCTGAGTTACCGCTTAACTTTGCATTGCACGGAAATTATCCGAATCCTTTCAATCCCAGTACAACAATCAGATATGACCTGGCAACAGAATCGATGACTAGTCTGGTGATCTATAATCTACTCGGACAGGAGATCCACACGCTTGTGAATGCATTCCAACCAGCCGGCTTTTACTCCGTTTCCTGGAATGGCGAAAGCAGATCAGGTAAGCCAGTCAGCAGTGGAGTGTATCTTATGCGATTGAATACGGATAAAGGCTCGTTTAATCATAAAATGGTTTACATGAAATAGGGTGATATGATGAAAAATAATACAAAAAACAGCATCCTGTTCATTGTTACAATCAGTCTGGCAATTGTTATCGGTTCCTGTGAGCGTCCTGAAGCACCAATTCCTGAAGAACACACAACCATTTCTTCAGAAATTTTAGCTGGTTGGACAGCATATGAAGCCGGTGCACTGGCAGCGGATGATTCAACAAAACTGGTTCTTTATGAAGATGCCATCAGTCATTTTGACATGGCAGCCCAACGTAATGCCTCAGAAGTTGAAGCATACGTCGGATTAGGGTGGAGCCATTTTCGGCTGGATAATTTCTCATCGGCGCTTTCTCAGTTCAACTTTGTAAGAAATCTGGCTACAGAACAGGGTGATAGTGCTTCTATTGCAGATTCTTATGCAGCTACAGGATTGATAAAGGATAGCCAGCGATTTATTGCTGATATTGCCGCTGAAGATCCTGGTGTCATTGAGGGTTTTGTCATAGCTTCCATTGCAGCAAGTGAAACCGCTCTGGAATATGACCCTGATTATGGGAACACTCACAATCCAACTTTTGGGGTGGCTGAGGTTCACAAGATGCTTGCTCAGAATTACTATTATCGCCATTGGTACACTGATGCGCTTACTCATTTATACAGCAGTAATGGCTTTACGGTGAGTGCTAGTTTACCGACGAGCACCGTTTCCATCGCTTTTAGCCCGGTACTTGATGCCGAAACCCGAGCACTTACTATAGCTCCTGTTACCATCGATTGGGATGATACTCTAAACCAATTTACACCTGGAGTAGCAGTCGTTGATATTGTTGATGCTAGTGACATAACTGATGCGAATGATGGTCTATCGTTACCAACGATGAACATTTTTGAGGGTAATTCAATACTGCTCAATGGTGCCGATGATTTTGATTATGCTTCAAGTACTGATGAGAAGGCAATATTCATTATGAATTACCCCTTAGGTGGTGGGGCATCTCGACCTTTGGCATTGCTGGAACTGGATAAGGGCGGTGCCTTTGAAGTGACCGAAATTAATACCTGGGTGGATAAATACCTTACAATCTTTCTACCTGACGGATCAACTTACATTGATACCGTTCAAGAAAAAGTTCCCTATGAAGGTACAGTTGAAATATTCGATTTCCGTGATGGCTTCCCAGCTCTCGCGGATACAACCTTCGGAGCTGATTACAAAATGAATTATATATATCTGCCCGATGAACCTCAGACCAGTGCAGGTGACCCCTATGAGATTACCTATAGTTATGCCTATTATACTGCAGAATTTACAGTTACCAGTACTTTTGGAGCATACCTGGGAGCATTGTCACAAGAATTTGATTAGATAATCAAAAGAATAGCAACCATCAATATCTCGGGAAAAGACATTTGGTGGTTGTTATTCAAAGCAAAAAGAGTGATGAAAATCACTGGATTTATGGAGTATGAAGTTTAACGTAGTTCCGTTAGAAGCTAAAAAAAGGAGGCAATCTAATGCGTAAAGCTACTTTACTGACTGTTATGGTTCTTCTAAGCATGACTTTCTCAATGGCGAAAGAGGTAACTCTTGGACCTGATTTAAGGAATGTTTCAGAAAAACAAAGCGTAACACGTCAAACTGTCAAAAACGTAACCCCCTGGTCAGTTGAAAGGGATATGAGACCCGATGCACGGGAAGTTGGACGTGTTCTTGGAGTTGACGATTCCTATTCGGGCGCCGACTTAGGCGGAGAACGTTTTGAGGCATTGTTAGAATATGTTAACTGGCCAATTATCAGTTATGGTGGATTTGGATTTGATGCAACAGATTCAGCTCTTGTCTGGTTTCGTCCAGCTACTGACTGTACTATCGAAGAAGTTCACATCACTTTTAGTACTGATAGTGACTGGTCCGGTCATACAGCTTTTCTACAGTTGTATTCAATTAAAACCGATTGGATTACTGAAGCAGATGGCGATGGTGTCTATGGCTTTGATCAACTCGATTTTGTTACTGGCGATAATGGTCCCCATGATGAATTACTCTGGGAAGTACCCATTCCAGTAACGGATACAGGCATTAACTTTCTCTATACGGTGAGCCTTGCTGATTGGGGTGGTGCTATCGATATCGGAACACATGATTTCGCCCTGGTAGTGGGTATCCCTGCAGACGTTCCCAATGGCCAATTATACTATACTCCATTTTGGAGTGATCGTGGTGTTTACCATAGCTTCAAGTATTATCATGGTGCAGCTGGCTGGAAATCACGTCTCAATTTTATTATGATGGCAACGGTTGATTACTATGGTGATCCACCACCATTTATCGAAGACGAAGTAGACCTTGATGATCAATATCTATCAGACGATCCAGGTCCCTACGACGTGTCTGCATTCATCTACGATATTGGTACTGCAACTTTTACTGGTGGTTTGGACTCTTTACACCTTGAGTATACAGTAAACGGCGATGCATTTGTTGAAGATCTAACTGATCAGATTCCCTCAGAGGATAGTACTTACACTTTCGCTTTTGCCGGTCTCGAAATCGATGATTATGTGGAATACAGCTGGGTAGCGCAGGATAATGGCGCAGAAGACGTACCTGATGGTGTTACACATGAATCTCGCACTTTATTACCGATGAGTTTTACAGTACGCGAAGCCAATCCTAATGCTACTATTTTGATCGTTGAAGATAATACCGATGCAGTGGCTGGAGATTTCTATGCACCTATTTTAGAAGCTGGTGGATGGGTTTTTGATTTCTGGGATGTTACTGTGAGTGGTAGCCCTTCAGCTGGTATTCTAGCTAATTATGATCTCCTCCTCTGGGGCCAAAGTAATAATGGCGCTGGAATCCTTGAAAACGAAGATAATGAAGCCATCCTGGCAGCCTTTTTGGATGCCGGTGGTAATCTGTTCTTATCATCCTCTGATTATATTGGTGCCATGGAAGGTAACTTTGACCACGTGTGGATGACACCAACTGCGGATTCCTTTCTGGAAAACTATCTGCATGTTGAGGAATACGTCTCTGACGCTAATCCACCTCCTGGAACAGATGATGCATCTAATGATACACTCTATGTGGGTGTTGCTGGTACACTGGTACATGACTATGTAGATGTTGAGTTTGAAATTTCCCCAGAAGATATTGTTGGTGTAACCAACTGGGGTGATGAAACGCTTCCTGATGCTGATTCAGAAGCACCCTTCCTGGTTTATAGTGCTTATCTTGATGAAGATTGGGTAGAAGCTGGTGTTCTTTATGACGGCGACTATAAACTAATCTTCCTCCCATGGCAGTTTGAAGCTATTGAAGATGATGAAGTACGCATGGATCTCATGGCAAGCTTCCTGGACTTCTTTGGCGAAATGGCGACACCGCTAACAGTTTTTGACGGTGGTGATCGTTACGCTCAGGCAGCCAATGCCGGAAATGTAGCGGTTTATGGTTCAGCAAGTGATGGCGATGGAGAAGTCGTCAGCATGGGTGTTGACTATACACTTGATGGAGGCTCAACCTGGTTGTCAGTTGTTATGACAGACGGCAGGGCAGAAATTCCAGCGCTTTCAGTAGGCGATGATTGCTACTACATGGTTACAGCCACTGATGATGATGGTCTTACTGGTTACTCCATGGAAGTCAATGTATGGAAAATCGATTTTACACCGGCAGCAGATGTTCTGTATGTTGGTGACGATTACTATACCTGGTATTATGGTGGAAACTATGATTCTGCAAACTATGCCAGAACCATGGAAGCAGCCACAGCTGCTGGCCTGACATTAGATTACTGGGATGCAGATGAGGATTTCATAATGGATACCCGCTCGGTACTGAATCAGTACGCTGCAGTTATCTGGAATGCTTATGCTGACTGGGATCCTGCATATATGCCAATGGCCACATTTGACAATCCTCTCAGTGATTACGTTGCTGATGGTGGAATGTTACTCTACAGTTCTGAAGAAATGATCGGAACATGGGGTGATTGGCCACAGTATCAGGATTTCTATCCTGGTGATTTCATGTATGATGTACTGAATGTTAATTGGGCAGCCAACGATGTCGGTGGTGATTCAATCGTTACTGATGTCACAGGTGATTATACATCCGGTTTGGGTAATTTCAACCTTGAATCTGCTAATTTCGCCTTTGGTAACATGGATGATCTTTGTGATCCTCTCCCATATTGGGGAGGAGATTTCGCCTCAGGTCCTTTCGGGATTTATGACGCACCTGCAGGATGGGGATTAAATCCAGCCTCATCTCAGACGGATAATACCTTGTTCCTCGCATTCTCAATGATGATGATGCCAGATGACCTATATGCTATGTTTATCAATAGCTGGTTAACAACTGTTTCAGTTGATGAACCAGGTTCATCATTACCACGTGAGTTCGCATTGTCTAACAACTATCCGAACCCCTTTAACCCAAGCACCACTATCGCCTTTGATGTTCCAAATTCAAGCGAAGTGATGATTACTGTATATAACGTTCTCGGTCAGAAAGTTATCGACCTTGTGAATAGTGAATACAGCGCTGGTAATTATAATGTTTCATGGAACGGACTAGATGCTGCAGGTAATCCTGTATCTTCAGGTCTCTACATGTACAAGATGACCGCCGGGGCCTTCACTGCCACCAGCAAGATGCTTTATCTGAAGTAAACGTCAGATACACGTTCTTCAAAAAGAGGCTGCTTTCGAGCAGCCTCTTTTTTGTTATAAGCTTTCACACTTCGACTGAGTTTGTGTTGAACGGAAGTGGGGTCTCGGTAAGATTCATTAACCCCAGGTTTCTCTCTGTAGAAGATTGGCTATCAACAACCCCGGGTTTAAGAGGCTGTGTGAAAAC
>JABMPR010000331.1 GCA_013202895.1 bacterium
GCCGAAGTCGGTCTCCGCGCAGGCAGGTAGCTAAAACCCCGCCAACGGCGGCGGGAGGAGCGAAGGCAGGTCTGCATACTGCTGAAAAGGCTTCGTCGTATCCAATTCGGTCTCTCCTCTGCTCTGGAGAGGCTTTGCTGAGCATAATTACCAAGCAACTCGAATAACATCCCATTATCATGTGGTCCCATGTTCTGGGTTAGGTCAGGGCGTCGTAAAAAGATACCACTACTTCAGTAACTGTAATAAATATCAAACATATTTTAGTTTCAACAATTGCAATTATCATCTGATAAAGGATCGTAAATCTAATAATATCAATACGTAAACAACTTGAGCTAAATCCCGGCTTGATATTTGTACTTTAGGAGTACATAAAAAATATTTGAGTCAGATATTCTGGCAATAAAATTTAGCAAGGGCCCGACGTGGAAGCTAAAAATAAAGATGACGTAATTCCCAAAGTACTTGTAATAGACGATGAAGACGATTTTCGTGGGCTCACTGTCGACCTTTTGGAGAGCGAAGGATATGATGTCCACGCTGCAAAGGACGGTGTTGAAGGGATGGATCTTGTTCACAAGACCCCTTTTGACCTAGTGATTACCGATATTATTATGCCGAGGAAAGAGGGTTTTGAAGTATGCCAAGAACTTCTGGCCCTCTATCCTGACATAGCGATAATTGCGATGACAGGAGCTTCGCCAGATTATTTGAAGCAAGTGTCTTACCTGGGTGTGAAACACACAATTCAAAAGCCGTTTGAAATCAAGAAGTTCTTGTCAATGGTTAGAAATGCGATCGATAAAAACACCACCTATACAGCATTAGCTGTCGAGGATGATTTCGCCTCTCGACAGTATTTGGCACTCCTGTTAAAAAAATTAAAAATCCATGTGCTAATAGCTGAAACTGGTGAAGCTGCTCTCGAAATGATGCGAGACGAGAATGTAGACGTCATGCTAATTGATATTGCTCTGGGAGCTGGTATTGACGGGATTGAACTTTACAAGCGGTTTAAAATTGACTCTCGCTTCTCAGAGACGCCGGCTATTGCCGTGACTGCGTTTGCTCGGGACAAAGGCAATGAAATATTCGCTGCAGGTTTTGATGATGTTCTCGCAAAGCCATACACACCAGATCAACTCAAATTATCGCTGGATAAGCATCTTTGATCTGTTCATGAGAACTGGTGCAATCGTCAAGGGCAGGTCATTGTGACATTGGGTTGCAACGGCCTATCAGATAGTATTACAATAATTGAAGGAAATTAGTCGCACGTATTCGAATCAGTAATTTATCCATTAGCCCCGAACTTCTGTCAGTATTGCCATACTCAATCAATCATAAACAAAACCACTTACTGTTATCACCCGGTCTGTTAATATGTCCTGAGCTTGTCGAAGGGGGGAGGCTTTTTGATCTCAGAATACTGAACAAGGAACTCAGAACACCGAAGTAGACTGTCCTGGTCAGTTCTGACTTCGATATTCCTTGCTCTGTGTTCTACATTCAAGGTGGTGGTTCAAGGGCGTTTATCGTGGCGTAGTCCGAAGGATGCAGACTGGACCACCAAAACGTCTCGATTTATCAGGGCGTTTTTCATTTCTCAAATACCCCAAAAACAGCGAATAATGAGACTGTGATATCAAGATGGGTTTTACGGTTTAGAATATTGACATTCCGGTGATCTGAAGAACCCTTAAGTGGCTGTATTAAAAACGAACGTTTTAGGGATTGGATAGATTACTTGTGGGTGGGTGGTCCAAAGTGTCTCTTATGAAATCAGGTTCGGTGAGATCCCCCCTTTTTAGAGTACCATAGCCTGATCTAGCTGAGTAGTTTCATTTTTTTCAAAGGCTTGTTATTTAACCGTGTATTATTAACTTTGTCCCCAATCAATTGATAATGCACCCGAAAGTGGAACGAGGACACCGCTTGTCCTCAGCATACAACGTAAACAAAAGGAGGAACAGGATGATTAGGAATATTGCACTAGGGTTGATCATTCTTTCAGCTGTAGGATTTATATCCGCCCTTCTCTCAGTATTCTTGGGTTCTGAGATCGGGGGAGTCAGTGCCGAGCAGTTATCACGGATATGTTCAAATCTGGCACTTATTGCTATCGCTATAGCGGTCTGGACCGGAAACATCAATATCGGTAGTGATAAATCCAAGGGGACTGCTCCAGAGGAATAATCTCGAACTGACTTTAATATTTTGATATTAAAGTGATCCAGGTGCATCACACTATTTCATGCTCCTCAAACTATCATAGATCACCACATTGAGGATTTATCACCAATCCCCTACTTAACAGCGGATCAAGTAATTCCTAATACAGAACCGAATGATTCCTGCTTGCCAGGTCGTAGCCTGGGCCCTAAAATTAAAAAGGTCCGTAAAAACGGACCTTCTCATATTTGGGGTTAGAAAATAAGCATGCATCACAACAAAGCGAGGTAGCCTTCAAGCTGGAGGGAAGACTGACCCCTAAATCAGGACCTCACTTATTTGAATGATAGGTTCAACTTGACTAAAGTTGGGCAAATCAGCCATGATTTCCTCTGTATTGGGTCCAAACGAATTTTGAAAAGATTCCATTGATTTAAAATACAGATTTCCCATACAGACATAAGCAGCAGGCGAATCCGGTGCTCCTCCTCCAAGACCCTGCTCCACCGTTGCACCTACCACAGCATCTCCCAGTAAACCAGCAACCATGGGGACGTGCTTATTACAGTAATAATCTAAATCAAAAGTTTTATTCGCCTCATAGGGATACAGCACACTAACTTTAATAAATCCTTTTTCCATAATTTCCTCTTAAACATTTTACTTACAGTTTGGCAATTCGGAATCGCCCCGTTTTTTTGTGGTAACTGGACTCCACTTTTATCCCCTTTATTCGCTTGCCCTGTCTGAAAGAATACAACCAGTTCGTGGGAATTGTATAGGAACGTGTAGTAAGATGTACTTAAGGCATACACATTACAACACTAATATGAGATAAAATTAGTCCTGATTAAATTAACACATTTTATTGCTGTACAATAATTGGAGTTTCAAATTCTGGTTAGGCAATTTTTAAAAAGACAACAACCCGCGGGAAAGCTGTCGGTTTTGGCTTGGTCGACAACAAATGTCGTCTTCTTATTGTAAGAGCCAGGCTTGTGACGAGTAAAAGCTTTTTCCGTATCCAATTCGGTCTCTCCCCTGCTCTTTCGAGGCTTGTGGGAGTGCGTTTCATCGTGTTTCAACCTTGCTCAGTGGATTGTGTATCGGTATCTTTAGTTTTTCAGTAATTAACTTAAGGGCTATCATTTTCCGCATGCTTTGGCTGAAGTGATTGATTCTTTAATAGCTACTCGAAAATTTGTTTCTTAGATCAAATCTCAGTTATATTACGTTTTTGATGAATAAATCCGGGGAAAGTCATCAATTGAAACCATCTAATTTTATCAATTCTATTTCTAAATACTGTTTATCAATAATGATATTTTGCATTTCTTTATTTGCAGATGACAATTCGATTCGATTTCTGAACATGTCCACTGAAGATGGCTTATCACAAAATAGTGTATTTAGCATGACTCAGGATACAAGCGGATTTATGTGGTTTGGAACTGACTATGGACTGAACCGCTTTGATGGTTACAAATTTGTAAACTATTTCAATGATCCCCAGAATTCCACGAGTCTATCAAACAATACAGTTAATGCTCTACATTCATCAATCTCCGGCGGAATATGGGTTGGAACCAATGGGGGCGGGCTCAATTATTTCGATCCACAAACTCAATCATTTACCGTGTATCTGAGTCTTCCCGATACACCCACATCACTGAGCAACAATTATGTAACCGCAGTATTGGAAGATTCATCAGGGAAAGTCTGGGTAGGGACTGAAAATGGATTGAATCTTTTAGATCCAGAATCTCAACGTTTCATCAGGCATTTTAAATCTGATCAGTTAATGGATGATCATATCATTTGTTTGCATGAGTATCCAGCAGGAACGATATGGATTGGCACCAAGACCGGATACCTTGTCAAATACGATTCCTTTGATAATTCATTTACATCCGTAAAACCTGATATTTTTAAACCCAACCAGGATCAGAATAACATGATCACTGACATTAGTAGCGATGGGAAGGGTTTTCTCTGGCTCAGCATGTTCCTGGATGGAGTATACAGATATCAGATTGACTCAGACATTCTCAACCGATTTGGAATGGCATATACTGATCCTGATATGGTAAGTGTGTATGCCCCCTTTGCCATCGAAGCCGATCCTGATGGAAATATCTGGATTGGATCTGTGGA